>RBWT01000387.1 GCA_004010275.1 Streptomyces huasconensis | reverse complement strand
CCCCATGGCGCGGGTCGCCTCCTCGTGGCGCGGTCACGTCCCCATGGCGCGGGTCGCCTCCTCGTGGCGCGGTCACGTCCCCATGGCGCGGGTCATGTCCTCGTAGCGCGGTCAAGTCGCCGTGGGGTGGCCATGACGCCGTAGGGCGGCCACGTCGCTGTGACGGTCATGGTGCCGTAGCACGGTTACGCCGCCGTGGGGCGGGTCATACCCTCGTAGCGCGGGCACGTCGCCATGGCACGCAAACGTCCCCGTAGCGCGCGAATCCCTCCCGTGGCGCAGTCATGTCCTCCGGCACGGTCACGCCGACATGGCGCGGCTCATGTCCTCGTGGCGCGGTTACGCCGCCGTGGCGCGGACACATCCACGTAGCGTGGACACGTCCCCGTAGCGCGCGGATACGTCCCGTGCAGCGGCCACCTCCCCATGGCGCAGCCACGTCCCCATGGCGCGGTCACGTCCCCGGTAGCGCGATCACGCCGACAGTTCCTGCCGCAGTGCCTCGCGCAGGCGGCCCGCCCGCTCGGCGACCTCCGCGGGGCCCAGCTCTACCGCTCGCGATGCCCACCGCTGCCCCTGCGCCAGTTGCCCGCGCCGGGCGTAGAGCAGGGCCAGCCGCAGGGCCGCCCTGCCGTGTCCCGCGTCGGCGGCCCGCGTCCACCACAGGGCGGCTTCCGGCTCGCTCCCCTCGCGGGCGAGCAGCAGCCCGAGGTTGAACGCGCCGTTGCGGCTGCCGGCCTCCGCGGCCTTGCGGTACCACCGCGCGGCCTCGACGACGTCACCCCGCCCGGCGGCCAGCATGCCGACCCGGACCTGGGCCCGGCGGTGCCCCTCGTCGGCCGGCGCGCTCGTACCACTCCTCGCACTCCGTCTTCTCCGCCGCGGGCTCACCGAGCGCGGGCGGTGCCGCCGCGGCGCCCGCGTCGAGCAGCGTGCCGAGCCGGTACGCCGCCTCCGCGCTGCCGCCCCCCGGCCGCGCACCGGAGATGCCGCTCGGCCTCCTGCTCGTCGCCCTCGCGCAGCCGCGCGGTGCCGACCTGGAGGGCGGCGTCGGTGTGCCCGTCGGCGGCCGCGCGCTCGTACCAGCGCAGGGTGCGGCCTCGTCGCCCCTGCTCGCGTAGAGGATGCCGAGGTTGAACGCCGCGTCGACGCTGCCCGCCTCGGCGGCCTTGGAGAACCACGGCTCGGCGCCGGCCGCGTCCCCGCCCTGGAGCAGCAGCACGGCCAGGGCGTTCGCGGCCTCGCGGTGCCCGGCGTACGCGGCGCGGCGGTACCACTGGTCGGCCTGGGCGGTGCGGCCCTGCTCGGCACAGAGCAGCCCGAGGTTGTACGCGCCGTTCACGTCGCCCGCGTCCATGGCGGCGCGGTACCACCGCTCGGCGGTCTGCGTCTCGCCACGCTCGGCGTGCAGGGTGCCCAGCGCGTTCGCGGCGTTGCCGTCGCCGTCCTGCGCGGCCTTGAGCCACCACACGGCGGCGCTCTCCTCGTCGCCCGCGTCCCGCAGCAGGAAGCCGAGCGCGCAGGCAGCCCGGGGCTCGCCGTCCTTGGCGGAGTTGAGGTACCAGCGGCCGGCCTCCTTCAGCTCGCCGCGGTGCTCCAGGATCGCGCCGAGGTGCAGCGCGGCCCGCCGGTGGCCGCGCGCGGCGGCCTGGCGGTACCACTGCTCGGCCTCACCGGCCGGGGTGCCCACGTCCGCACGCCCGGCGCGGCGGACCGGCACGGGGCCCTCGCCGCACTCGGCGGGCTCACCGCGCTCCGCCGCCGCCCGCCGGTCGAGCGCACGGGCCAGGCGGTACGCGGCCTCGCGGTGACCGCGCTCGGCGGCGACCCGCATCCAGCGCTCGGCGCCGACGTCACCGCGGTGTTCCAGGAGGTCCGCGAGCGCGTACGCCCCGAGGGTGTGGCCCTGCTCGGCGGACTGGCGCAGCCAGTACTCGGCGGCGGGCTCGTCGACCGCGCTCGCGGTGGTACCTGCCGAGCGCGTGCGCGGCCGCGGCGGACCCGGCGACGGCGGCGACCCGCCACCAGCCGGCCGCCTCGTCCGCGTATCCGCGCTGGTGAAGGAGGACGCCGAGGTTGTTGGCGGCGGCGCGGTCGCCCTCGGCTGTCGCCGCGCGCAGCAGGGATTCGGCCCCGTCGAGATCACCGCGGCGCAGCAGAAGGCTCCCCAGGACGCTCATCGCGTCGACATCCCCGGCCTCGGCGGCCAGCCGATGGCGCATCTCTTCGGCGGCCGTCCCGGGATCGTCCTCCCGGTCGGCCGCCTGCACAAACCGCCCTGTATCCAACAGAGTTGCCTTGTCCCCCATAACGTCCATCGTCGCACCACCTGCAACCTGGGTATACCTGGTATACCGCAGCCAGTGAGGTCACTTCAGCGTTTTGTCGACATGCCCACAGAGAGATAAGTGAAACACAGATCCCCCAACTCTCCCCCGTCACCGCGCCGTTCACTTGACTTGGCATAGGACACCCGCACACGGCCGGCATCGGCCCTTGGCACACGACGAAGGCCCGGACCGATCCATAAGGATCGATCCGGGCCTTCACCTTGCAGTAGCGGGGACAGGATTTGAACCTGCGACCTCTGGGTTATGAGCCCAGCGAGCTACCGAGCTGCTCCACCCCGCG
>RBWT01000386.1 GCA_004010275.1 Streptomyces huasconensis | reverse complement strand
GCCCCGGCTCTTCCGGTCGGCGGTGGTGTTCTGCCCGGCGGGCAGCAGGGCGGACACGAGACCGACGACGGCCGCGGCCCCGGCTCTTCGCCACGCGGGGGCTCTCGTCATGGGGACTGCCTCTCTTCGTCGGGCCCGGGCAGGGGTGGCGCCCGGGCGCTGCGAAGAGTGTCAGGGGCCTTGTGCGGTACGGGAGTTGCCCGTGCGGTGGCGGAAAACCGCCAGGGGGAGCAGCTGCCTGGTGGGGCGCCAGGTGGGGTGCCAGGTGGGGCGAGGTGCCGGAGCCGGCCGGGGCCCCGCTGAGAGCGCCGCCCCGCACACGCCACCCTCACCACACCGCCCGCACACCCCACGCGCACACACCACCCGTACGGCCGCACCCCGCGCGGCTCAGCCCAGCGCGCGGGGCGGCGCGGGCGCCGCACGATGCGAGACAGGGCCGCCGACCGTCGGCCCGTACGGTCTGCGCTCTCGGGAGGACCACCTGCCATGACCGTCAGTCTGGAGCACTTGCGCCGCTGCCACATCGCCGTCGACCTGGGGGCCGCGCGGACCCGGGTGTTCGTCAAGGGCGCGGGCCTCGTCGTCGACGAGCCGAGCGCCGCCGCCGTGAACACCCGCACGGGCGCAGCATCGCGGTCGGCCAGTTCGCCGAGCAGATGACGGGCCGCACGCCGGGCTACATCCGCGTGGTCCGCCCCGTCTCCGGCGGCACCGTCGTCGACATCGAGATGGCCCAGCGGATGCTGCGCCATCTGCTCGGCGAGAAGCTCCGCCGCGCCCTGCGCCGCAAGCCGCGGCTGCGCGCCGCCGCCTGCACCCCGCACGACGCGGACCCGCTCGCGCAGTGCGCGGCCATCGAGACGATGGTCGGCCTCGGCGCCCGCCGGGTCGAACTGGTGGACACGCTCATCGCGGCCGCCGTCGGCTGCGGCCTGCCCGTGGAGCGCCCCGAGGCGACGATGATCCTGGTCTGCGGCGCCGCCACGACCCAGGTCGCGGTGCTGTCCATGGGCTCGATCGTGACGGCCGAACGCATCCCCGTGGGCGGCGAGGCCATCGACCACGCGATCGTGCAGCACCTGCGCCACCAGCACGAACTGATGCTGCCCTCCCAGTCCGTACGCCCCCTCCAGCTCGCCCTGAGCGGCAACGGCCTCACCCCGCACGGTCCGGAGTCCACGGAGATCCACGGCAGGGACGTCGCGACGGGCCTGGCCCGCTCGGTCCACGTCGACACCGCCGCCGTGCGCGACGCCATCCACACCCCGCTCACCGCCGTGCTCGACGGCATCGGCAAGGTGCTGCGGGACTGCCCGCCGGACCTGGTCGCCGACCTCGCGGACCGCGGGATCATGATGGTCGGCGGCAGCGCGCGGCTCCCCGGACTCGACCAGATGCTGCGGGACGCGACCGGAATGCCCGTACAAATCGCGGAACGGCCGGACGTGTGCGCCGTGCTGGGCCTCGGTGCGATGCTGGAGGGCAAGATCCAGCCGCTGGTCCTGGACCCGCTGTCCGGCTGACCGGCGCGCTGTCCCGACACGGCGACACGGAGTGCGTGACCGAGATGCCCGACGGAGCGGACGCGCCGCTGCCCCCCATGCCGCTGCTGGAGGCGGTCCTCAGCGTCGGCACGGACCTCGAACTGCGTGCCACGCTCCAGCAGATCGTGGACAGCGCGGCCCGGCTGACGGGGGCGGAGCACGGCACGCTCGGCGTCGGCGCCGGTGCCGGCGGGGCCGGTGGGGCGCCCGAGACCTTTGTGGCGGGCGGTCCCGGCAGGGGCCCCGTCGAGGAGCCGGGCGGCGACGTCATCCGCGTACCGATCCCCGACCAGGACGAGGTGTTCGGCGACCTCGTGCTGGCGAAGAAGGCGGGTGCGTTCACGGCCGAGGAACGGCAGCTCCTGACGGTCCTGGCGAGCCAGGCGGGCATCGCGATCGGCAACGCCCGCCTGTTCGAGGCGGCCCGGCAGCGGGAGCGCTGGATCGAGGGGGCGGCGGCGGTCACCACGGCCCTGCTCACCGGTGAGGCCGCGGCCGACGCGCTGATGACGGTCGCGGACCGGGCCCGCACCCTCGCGGGCGCGGCGGCGGGCGTGATCCTCCAGCCCACCGAGGCGGGCGGCATGCGCATCGTCGCCGCCGCCACGGACGGCGCCCCCCACGGCTGGGGCGCCTCGGCGGGCGACCGCACCAGGCCCGCCGGCCTGACCCCCTCGGCGACCGCAACGCCCCCGCCGGGCGAAGGAGCCCGGGGCGAGAGGAAACACCAGCCGAAGAAGCCCACACCCGACCGCCGTCGGCGAGCCGAGGCTCCCCCGCCGAACGAACGGGCCCACGCGAAGGAGTCACCGCCGAACGAACGCGACCGCGCGGAAGAGCCCTCACCGAACGCACCCGCCCACGCCGAGCACTCCCCACCAAACGAACCCACCCCCGCGGAGCAGCCGCCACCGAAGGAACGCGACCGCCCGGAGGAGCCCTCACCGGACGAACACGTCCACGCGGAGCAGCCGCCGCCCAATGAACGCGACTGCCGGGAGGAGCCCTCACCGAACCGAACTCGCCCACGCGGAGCAGCCCCCGCTACACGAACCCACCCACGCCGAGCACTCCCCACCAAACGAACCCAC
>RBWT01000385.1 GCA_004010275.1 Streptomyces huasconensis | reverse complement strand
CCGTCGCGCCCGAGGCGGCCGCGCCCGAGCCCGCCCCGCCCGCGGGGACCGCGCTCTGCGTGGCCGCCGTTCGGGCCGCGTCGACCCGGACGGGTACTGCGAGAACTGCGGGCACGCCCAGCCGCGCGAGCGCGACCACATGGAGCAGGAGCTGGACGCGGTCGCCGCGGTCAGCGACCGGGGGCTGCGCCACCACCGCAACGAAGACGCGTTCGCGATCTCCGCGGCCGCGCTGCCCGACGGCTCCCCCGCCGACCGTCGCGATCGTCTGCGACGGCGTCTCCTCCGCCACCCGCCCCGACGAGGCCTCGCTCGCCGCCTCCCGCGCCGCCGACGAGTCCCTCCGGGCCGCGTTGGAGCGCGGGACGCACCCGCAGCAGGCCATGCACGACGCCATCCTCGCGGCGGCCGACGCCGTCAACGCCCTGGCGGACGAGCCCCCGGCCGCCCGCGAGCACAGCCCTCATCAGAACGCGCCCGCCTGCACCCTGGTCGGCGCGGTCGTCGCCGGTGGCCTGCTCGTGATCGGCTGGGTCGGCGACAGCCGCGCCTACTGGGTCCCCGACGACCGCACCGGGCCCGCCGTCCGCCTCACCGAGGACGACTCGTGGGCCGCGCAGATGGTCGCCGCGGGCCTGATGAACGAGGCCGAGGCGTACGCCGACGAGCGCGCGCACGCCATCACGGGCTGGCTCGGCGCGGACGCGTACGAACTGGAGCCGCACACCGCTTCCTTCAAGCCGGACCGTGCGGGTGTAGTGGTGGTGTGCACGGACGGACTGTGGAACTACGCCGAAGCCGTCGAGGAGATGGCGCGGGCCGTGCCCGCCGACGCCGCGGCCCGGCCCCTGCACGGCGCGCAGGTCCTGGTCGGCCACGCGCTGGACGGCGGGGGCCACGACAACGTAACAGTGGCGGTCGTCCCGTTCCCGTGCGCGCCGCAAGGGGCAGGATCGGCCTAGCGTCGCACGGGGGCCGCGCGCCGGGGCCGCCGAGGTCGTGAGTATCCGGGGATCTGAGGGGGAGCAGCATCCATGGCCATTTTCTCGAAGTCGAACGTGCCGCAGTTCTCGGTCGACGTCTACCAGAACGAGTTCCTGCCGGAGGGCGGCCGCGAGGTCCACGCCATCGCGACGGTGACCTCGACCGGGGGCGGGACGATCGGCTCCGCGGTGAGCGCGCCGCATCTGTACTCGGCGGGGCAGGGGCCGGACGCCGCCGTGGCGATCATGGTCGACTGCTCCGGCTCCATGGACTACCCGCCGACGAAGATGCGGGGCGCGCGGGACGCCACGGCCGCCGCGATCGACGCCCTGCGCGACGGTGTGCGCTTCGCGGTGATCGGCGGCACCCATGTCGCCAAGGAGGTCTACCCCGGCGGCGGACGCCTCGCGGTGGCCGACCCCACCACCCGTGAGCAGGCCAAGCAGGCGCTGCGCGGGCTCAGCGCGGGCGGCGGCACGGCGATCGGCACCTGGCTGCGGCTCGCCGACCGGCTGCTCGCCTCCGCCGACGTCGCCGCGACCGCGGTGCGCCACGGCATCCTGCTCACCGACGGCCGCAACGAACACGAGTCGCCCGAGGACCTCAGGGCCGCGCTGGACTCCTGTGCGGGCCGCTTCACCTGTGACGCCCGCGGCGTCGGCACGGACTGGGAGGTGAAGGAGGTCACGGGGATCGCCTCCGCGCTGCTCGGCACCGCCGACATCGTCGCCGACCCGGCCGGGCTCTCCGCCGACTTCACGCGGATGATGGAGGCGGCCATGGGCAAGGAGGTCGCCGACGTCAGCCTGCGGCTGTGGACACCGGTGGGCGTGGAGATCCAGTTCGTGAAGCAAGTGGCGCCCACGGTCGAGGACCTGACGGGCCGCCGCACGGAGGCCGGGCCGCGCGCCGGGGACTATCCGACGGGGTCCTGGGGCGACGAGTCACGCGACTATCACATCTGTGTGCGCGTGCCGGGCGCCGACCTCGGCCAGGAGATGCTCGCGGCCCGGGTCTCCCTGGTCGTGCCGCAGGGCGACGGCACCCCGCAGACCCTGTCGCAGGGACTGGTGCGGGCGGTGTGGACGGATGACATGGCGGCCTCCACCTCCATCAACCCGCAGGTCGCGCACTACACGGGCCAGGCGGAACTGGCGCATGTCATCCAGCAGGGGCTCGACGCCCGCAAATCGGGAGATCTCGACGGCGCGACGGCGAAGCTCGGCCGCGCCGTCCAGCTCGCCGCCGCCTCCGGCAACGCCGATACCGCGAAACTGCTTTCGAAGGTGGTGGACGTGGTGGATGCCGCGGAAGGTACTGTTCGATTGAAGGCGAAGGTCGCCGAGGCCGACGAGATGACCCTCGAAACCCGGTCGACGAAGACCGTTCGCGTGAAGAAGCAGTCGTGAAGAACGTGTGAAAGCAGTAGCGCGGCGCCCCGGCGCCGTGGACCAGTCAGACGCAGTACGTACGGCCTGCGGGCCGGAGAAGGAGAGGGGGAAGCGCCGACATGCCGACCTGCCCGAACGGACACCAGTCGGGTTCCGACGACTGGTGCGAGGTCTGCGGTCACCGCATGGCCGGTGCCGTACCGCCGCCTCCCGGCCAGAACCCCGACCTTCCCGCCAGCCCGGCCCCGGGCGCCCGCCATCTGGCCGCC
>RBWT01000384.1 GCA_004010275.1 Streptomyces huasconensis | reverse complement strand
GGGGGTTGCTCGCAGTTCCCGCGCCCCTTGGGGGCTTCGGTGGGCGGTGGGGGCGGGCCCGTCAGGGGCGCGGGGAACTGCGCGACCGGCCACGACGGTGCCCGCAGTCGAGAGCTGGAGTTCCCCACGCCCCCTGCCGGGGGCTTCGGTGGGGGCTGCGGTACAACTGGGGGGAGAGGGAGGGGAGTTCATGAACGTATCCAGCAGTCGTGCCTTGCCCGTCGCCGCCGCCGCGCTCACCGGGACCGTCGCGCTCTACATGGCGCTCGTCGCGTTCGGGAACATCACGGACTTCGGCACCAACCAGCAGTTCGTACGCCACGTCCTCGCGATGGACACCACCTTCAAGGACGACGACCTGATGTGGCGCGCGGTGGAGTCCACCGCGCTCCAGGACGCCGCGTACGTCGCGATCATCGTCTGGGAGACCGTCGCCGCACTCGCCCTCGTCGCGGCGACCGTGCTGTGGGCCAAGGCCCTGCGGCAGCACGGCGGTTACCGGAGCGCGCGGCGCCTCGGCACCGTCGGGCTGCTCATGGTCCTGCTGCTCTTCGGCGGCGGATTCATCGGCGTAGGCGGCGAGTGGTTCGCCATGTGGCAGTCCGAGGACTGGAACGGCCTGGACGCCGCGCCCGTCGTGACACTCGCGGGCCTCGTGCTGATCGTCACCCACCTGCCCGGCGTCCAGGCCGAAGAAAACCCCCGCTAGGCCAGCTGCTCCGGCAGCGGGGCCGCGTGCACCACGATCAGGCCGGACACGGCACGGGTCAGCGCCACATACAGGCGGCGCAGGCCCGTCCGCTCGTCGGGCTCGCCGTCGACCACGGCGGCGGGCTCGTCCAGCACCACATAGTCGTACTCAAGACCCTTCGCCAGGGACGCGGGCACCAGGGTCAGCCGGGTGTCGGGCGTGGTCTCCTCGCCGGGAGAGAGATACGTGACCCCGGCCGCCGTCAGCGCCTCCGCCAGCGCCGGCACGCGCGCGTCCGCCGCGATGAGCCCGATGGACCCCTCCCGCCGCAACGACTCGGCGCAGGCCTCCAGGCAGGCCGCGTCCAGGTCCGCCACCTCCCGCACCGCGAGCGAACCGGGCGACTCCCGCACCGAGGCGACCTCCGTGAGCCCCGGCGCGATGGCGGGCAGCAGCCGTGACGCGTACGCGATGACCTCGCGCGGCACACGGAAACCGGCCGTCAGCTCCTCCACGACCGCGTCCGCCTTGCCGAGATGGCCCAGCGCCTCGGCCCAGCTCCGGGTCGCCCACGGCGTGGTGCCCTGCGCCAGGTCGCCGAGGACGGTCGCCGAACCGGTCGTGCAGCGCCGCCCCACCGCGCGGTACTGCATCGGGGAGAGGTCCTGCGCCTCGTCGAGCACGACATGCCCGAGCGACGGCGTGCGCGAGACGAGATCGTGGGCCTCGTCGATCAGCACCGCGTCGGCGGCCGACCACTTGGCGGACTTCACGCTCCTCGGCGGCTTCGTCCACAGCAGCGCCTTCTGCTCGTCCGCGTCGAGAACGCCCTCGGCGTGCTCCGCGAGGAACTCCGCGTCGGACAGCAGCCGCAGCACCAGCTTCGCGGGATCGACCGGCGGCCAGATGGCCTTCACCGCGGCCTTCACCGCGGGGTTGCGCGCCACGGCGTCCTGCACGCGGTCGTCGGGCGCCTCGCCCGCCTGCTCCATGCGGACGAGCACCGCGTGGGCGACGCGCTGCGGCAGGGCGTCGCGGGCGGCCCCGTACCGAATCTCGCGCGCGAGCAACTCCCGGACGATCTCCTCCAGTTCGTACGCGGGTACGCGCCACCGGCGGGAGCCCCGTACGACCATGATGGGCTCGGTCGGCAGGGTGACGTGTGAGCGCACGGCCCTGCGCAGCACCTCGGCCATGCGGGCGTCGCCCTTGACGAGGGCGGCGGCGGTGTCGTCCGTGCCGCGCACCTCCACGTGGGCGACGAGGTCGTCGACCGTGGCCTGCTTGACCTCCAACTCGCCGAGCGCGGGGAGCACTTGCTCGATGTAGTGCAGGAAGGAGGCGTTCGGCCCGATGACGAGGGTGCCGGTGCGGGCAAGCCGCTCCCGATGGGCATACAGGAGGTAGGCGACGCGGTGCAGGCCGACGGCGGTCTTGCCCGTCCCCGGCCCGCCCTGCACGCACACGCTGCCACCGAGCCCGCTGCGGACGATCTCGTCCTGCTCGGGCTGGATGGTCGCGACGATGTCCCGCATCGGGCCGACGCGGGGCCGCTCGATCTCCCGCTGGAGCAGCCTGCTGGCCCGCTCGTCCTCGGCGGGGTCGCTGAGGTGCTCGTCCTCGTACGCGGTGAGGTCGCCGCCGGTGTACCCGAAGCGGCGGCGCAGCGCGATGTCCATCGGGTCCTTCTTGGAGGCCCGGTAGAACGGCTGGGAGACCGGTGCGCGCCAGTCGATGACCATCGGGTCCCCGTCGGCGTCGTGCACGTGCCGCCGCCCGATGTAGAACTGCTCGCCGTCCGCGCCCTCGGCCTGGTCGGCGCCCGGGGCGTGGAGGTAGTCGAGGCGGCCGAAGAAGAGGGGGGTGTGGGCGAGGTCGGCGAGGGCCTTGATGCGGTCGTCGATCTGCCGTTCGAGGACCGCGGCGTTCACCCAGTTCGCGGTGACGTCGCGGATGTCGAGGGCCTCGGCGTCCTCGCGCATGGCGCGCAGGGCCAGCGCGGGACGCGGTGAGGTGCGCGCGTCGCGGGCGAGGGGTCGGCGGGGTCAGGG
>RBWT01000383.1 GCA_004010275.1 Streptomyces huasconensis | reverse complement strand
GGTCACCCTCGCCTGCCTCCGACTCTGGCTCCCATGACTTTCCAGACAGGCCCTAGCCTGAAGTGGTGGAACGGATTCTGGTGAGTGCCTGCCTGCTGGGCAGCCGTGTGCGCTACGACGGCGGTGCCAAGCGCGTGAACGACGAGCTGGTCACACGCTGGAGGGCTGAGGGGCGCGTGGTCGCGTTCTGCCCCGAGGTATCCGGCGGCCTGCCTGTGCCGCGCCCGCCGGCGGAGATCGTCGGCGGTGACGGCGCGGCGGTGCTGGACGGTATCGCCCGAGTGCTCACCGAGACCGGCGAGGACGTCACCGAGCACTTCGTCCGCGGCGCCCACCGGGCACTGGATGCGGCGCGTGAGGCCGGTGCACGTGTCGCACTGCTGAAGGAATCCAGCCCCTCTTGCGGAAGCCTCCGGGTCTACGACGGAAGCTTCGCGGGAACACGCGTACCTGGCCGCGGCGTCACCACGGCGCTGCTCGCGCGGGCGGGTGTGCGGGTCTTCAACGAGGACCAGATTCTGGAGGCTGCGGCCTACCTGTACGGGCTCGACGGCGGCCCCGCGGCCTGACATGCCATGCGGAACGCGCCGCACGCGGTGTGTCGTTCCTAGTAGTACCCCTTCGTGCCGTCGAGCAATTCCCGCACGATGTCCGCATGCCCCGCATGCCGTCCGGTCTCCTCGACGAGGTGAATGAGCATCCAGCGGAGGTTGGCGTTGGCGGAGCGGTAGCCCGGGTGGCGACCGATGTCATCCAGGGAGGCCGCGGCCACGATCTCGTTGCTTCGGGCGCACTGGGCCTCGTACTCCGACAGCAGTTGCTTCAGCGTGACGCCGTCCTCGGTACGCCAGTCGGCGTCCTCATCCGTCTCGTCGAAGGACGGGTTCCGCGTCTCGTCGCCGCCAAGGAACAGCACCTCCAGCCAGGTGTGCTCGACCCACCGCATATGGCTGATGAGCCCGGCCATCGTCATTGCCGGCGAGGTCGGTACGACGGAGCGGTGCGCATCCGCCTCGCTCAGCCCCTCACACTTGTATCGCAGAATCTGCCGCTGGAGGTCCAACCATCCTATGAGTGCGGTGCGTTCGTCGGCATGAAAAGGAGGGCGTTCAAGTGCAGGGGTCATGCCTGGGGACGTTAGCGTGCCGGGTCTCCGACTGTCGCGGCAATTTTGCGGCGGGACACGGCAACGATCCTCGCCCGGCTGGGCGTCGCCGAGGTGGGCGTCGGCTGCCGGGTCAGGTTCGCGGCGGCCGGGGTCAGGGGCGGGGGCGCCGTGGGTGGCGGGAGGTGCCGTCCGGGTCCGGGTCGACCTCGCGGATGTGGGCGCGCCGTACGACTCTCGGGCCCACCTCGGCGGCCTCGCGGACCAGCGCGGGCCCGTCCCAGTCGGTGGGCCAGCCGTTCCACAAACGCAGCTTGCCGTCCACGAAGACCGCGGTGATCTGGTCGCGGCCGGCCAGCCGGACCAGTTCCCAGGACAGGTTGTAGGACGGGGCGAGTTCGGGCACCCTGAGGTCGACGAGCAGGAAGTCGGCCGCCTTGCCGACGGCGACCTCGCCCGTCACCTCGCCGAGGCCGAGGGCGTCGGCACTCAGGCCGGTGGCGTGGGTGAGCCACGTGCTGCCGGCGCCGCACGAGGAATCGCCGGACATCATGCCGTAGGCCAGGCGCTGGGTGCTCTCCGCGGCGTCGACCAGGCGGAAGCCGTCACCGCGGGTGCCGTCGGTGCCCGTACCGAAGCGGATGCCCATGGCCCGCCACATCAGGGCATGTGCGACGGCGTTGCCCTTCCAGGCGCTGGCCACCGGGTTGTAACTGAGCGCCGCGCCGGTGTCGGCGAGCATGCGCATCTCATCGGGGGTGAGGAGGGTGGCGTGGGCGCCGAGGGTGTGCGCGTTGAGGGCGCCGATGTGATGCAGATAGGACACCGGGCGGCGGCCCACGCTCTTGAGTGAGCGCTCCACGGCGGCCAGGTGCTCGTTGACGTGGATCTGGAAGACCGCGCCGGCGTCCGCACACAGGTCGGCGGTCTTCTTCAGCACCTCGGCGGTGGCGTTCTCGGGGACGGGTATCGCCAGCGAGGGATGGATCAGCCGGGAACCGTGGAAGCGCTCCAGGTGCTCCTTGCCGCCCTTGCCGTCGGAGACGACCTTTGACAGTACGCAGCGCAACCCGGCCTCCTCAGTGGCCTTCGCGACGACGCCCACGTCGACAGGTGCGCGGGTGCCCGCGTCGGCGGCGGTGGTGAACCCGCCACGCAACGCCTCCAAAGCCGCGAGCTTCGCAGAGAGATGGGCGGTCTCCTCGTCCAGGGCGTGTTCCAGCGGCTCCCAAACGGTCTTGAAGATCTCCGACGGCTGCCCGAACGCCTGGGCCTTGCCGAAGCTCTGCGTCAGGTGGTGGTGGGCATCCACGAAGCCGGGCATGAGCAGGTGGCCCTTCAGCTGTACCGTAGGGGCGTCCCGGTGCGCGTCGGTGAGCTTGCGGACCGGCCCGACGGCCCGGAAGATGCCGTCCTGGACGAGCACTGCGCGGTCCTTGACCGGGCCCTCGGGCAGCAGGACCACATCCGGTACGAGCAGCAGCCGCTTGGCGCGGAAGTCCTCCGGGGTGAAGGCGGCTTGGTCGGCGTGATCGCAGTCGTCACCATGAGCGTAGCGATCGCCGTGGTCCTCGCGGTCGCCGTGACCATTGCGGTCAGCGCGACTTTCGTGAACGCCGTTACGGTCGCGTCCAGCGGCGGCCGCCGGTGCCGCCCCGGCGGCGCCCAGCAGACCGCCGGCCCCGGCCAGCCCGGCCCCGACCGA
>RBWT01000382.1 GCA_004010275.1 Streptomyces huasconensis | reverse complement strand
GTCACGCGCCGCGCGGAACGGCGCGGACCGCCTCGCGCTGCGCGTCCGGGTCCACCGCTCCGGCCGGGCCCGCCGCGTCGGCCCGTACGGCCTCGCGAGGAGTTCGAGCAGCGCCGGTCCGGCGTGCCCTCGGGGCCCTTGGGCTTGTCTGCGTTCATGTCGACTCCCCCAGCGTGCCGGGACCGTCATCCATCACACCGTCGAGGCCCAGCCGCTCGCCCAGCTTCTTCAATCCCCGGTACGCGGCCGTGCGCACGGCGCCCGGCCGCTTGCCGAGGACCCGAGCCGCCGCGGGACCGTCGAGACCGACGACCACGCGCAGCAGCACCGCCTCCGCCTGATCGCGCGGCAGGGTCGCGACGAGGGCGAGCACCCGTTCGGTCGTGACCGCTTCTATGGCCGCCGCCGACGTGTTGTGCGGGCCGGGCAGTTCGAGCAGGTCCTGTTCCAGCACGGCGGGCCGCGGCCGCGCCTTCTGGCGGCGCAGGTGGTCGAAGGCCCGGTGCCGGGCGATGGTCGCGGTCCAGCCGCGGAAGCCCGCCCCGTCCCCCCGGAACCGCCCGAGGTCCCTGGCTATCTCCAGCCATGCCTCGGCGGTGACGTCCTCGGCGGTCTCGCCGTCCGTGCCGACGAGGCCGCGCATGTAGCCGACGAGCCCCGGCTGGATGATCCGGTACACGACCGCGAAGGCCGCCTCGTCGCCTTCCTGGGCGGCCGCGACGGCCCTGCCCAGCTCCTCGTCGTGCGCCGTCGCGCGACGAGCCTCCCCACCCTGGCCCAACGCTCTCCCATCCGGCCGAACGCGGCACGGTCCGACGTGCCGATGCCCCCCACCACCCCCCAGCGTCGCGGGGTGCGGAAATGTCACAGTGCGAGAGCGTACGGCTACCTGGCCCCGCGTGCCCGGCGATCCCGGCCATCGGGCGGCTCACCGCCTTGACCCGCGACGTCTCAGACCTCGAACAGCGACCCGTCCGGACTCCCGGGCCGTATCCGGGAGATGTCGACGGTGAGGCCCGGGGCCGGGGCCACCGCGGCGACCGGCTCGTCGTAGTCGGACATCCGCATGGACATGGTCTGGTCGTCCGCGAACATGCCGCCGCTCTTCTTCACCTCGACGCCGAGGATGTACGGGTCCCCGGTGGCCGCCACGTACACCGTGGTCTCCTCGCCGTCCTTCTTCTCGGCGAGCGGGGTGACGTCGGTGCCGTACCGGCGGGTGGTGGGGCGGGCGGTGATGACCTCGTCGAGCTCGGGGCTGCCGATCTTCTGGGTGATCTTGTCGAGGTCGCAGCCGTTCATCGGCACGGCCCCACGGGTGGCGGTACCCGTCGGGACCTTCAGGTACTTGCCGCGCGCCAGCGCCGTCCGCTCCCGGACGGGTCGGCGATCTCCGGGCCGCGCCGGGCCGCCATCTCGCGGATCTCGTCCAGCGCGCCGTCGGTCAAGCGTATGTACGTGGCGCCGCCCGCGATCATGATGACGTCGCCGCGCCGCGTCGGCCCCGCGTCGAAGGTGCCCGTGCAGTTGCTCTTGCGGTCCATGTGCAGCGAGATCTTCTGGTGGCCCTTGTCGGTGTTCATGGCGACGCCGATGCGTACCGTGTCGGCCGTCCTGAGGAGTTCCATGCCCTTCAGGGCGAGCTTCCTGCCGCGCACCTCGTCGGCGGAGGCGGGCTTCGCGCCGTCGTCGGCCGTGGTCCCGGCGCGGTCCGCCTCTTCGATGGTGCCGCCGGCGTACGTCACTTCTCCGTCGGAGCCGCAGGAGGTGAGCGCGCACCCACGGCCGTGCCCGTGGCGAGGCAGAGCGCGGCCGTCCGCAGCCACCGACTGCGCTTCACCGACCGGCCGTTCACGCGATGTGCCGCCTGTTCATCCACCGGAGTCCCCGCCCGTTCCACCACGTCACAACTGACACGACCGACACAACTGTCACATGGCCCAGCGCATTCGGGCGCCGTGCCGTCACACCCCGGGCGTGCGGGGAACATCACGCCGCCGAACAACCGCCCGCGTACAACCCTTTGGTCCATCAGAATGTCGTACGAACTCGCTTGATTCGCCTGAAATTCACTAAGGGGTGGGGCACTTGAGCCCGGGCAAACCGCGTGAAAAGCCGCGTACCACGCATGCGTACCGGCCGCTGAGTCCAAGGCACCGGGCGTGGCTGACGATCGGTGCCGTCGTACTGGGCGGCGCGCGGGGGCGGTGACGTACGCCGTGGCCGGTCCGAACTCCGGAGTGCCGGGCGCGGACCCCCGCGCCGAACGGCCGGCCGGCGTACGCGATCTCGCGCTGAAGGCCGACGGCGCCGCGCGGGAGCTGCCGCGCACGTCGACCGGGCCGTTCTCGCTCCTCGGTGTCTCGTGGAGCGACGCCACGCAGGAGCTGGCGGGCACCGCGCAGGTCCGCACGCGCGCCCTCGGCTCCGGGAAGTGGAGCGGCTGGCGCGCCCTGAAGACGGAACAGACGGAACAGGCGGAGGCGGGTGCTCGTGGCGCCTCCGAGCCGCTCTGGGTCGGCCCCTCGGACGGTGTCGAGGTCCGTGTCGCCGCGGCCGACGGGTCGGCACGGCGCGAACTGCCCAAGGGCCTTGAGGTCAGCCTCGTGGACCCGGGCGTGACGTCCGCGGAGGCTAAGAGCCCGGCGCCCGACGACCCCGTGCCGCCCACGCCATCCGACGCCGACCGTGCCGCCCACACCGCCCGAGGAGACCAGCCCGGCCCCCGACCGACCCCGGCGAGCCGACGGACGCGCCCCCCTCACCGACCGCGCCCCCCTCGGCCTCGGGCGAACCGACGGCCCCGGACGACTCCCCGTCCCCCACCGGCCCCGCCACCGGCGCCCCCACC
>RBWT01000381.1 GCA_004010275.1 Streptomyces huasconensis | reverse complement strand
CACACCGCGTCCGTCCAACGGCGAAGCCCTCGGCGATCACCACCGCGTCCGTCCCAACGGCGAAGCCCTCGGCGATCACCACGGCCGTCCAGCGGCGCACTCGTCCGGCTGTCACCACCCCAGCCGCCCCAGCGGCGAAGCCCCCGGCGATCCACCCCGACCACCCCACCAGCGAAGCCCCCCGCGATCACCATGCCCGCTCGGCCGCCTCACCCCTCCTCCCCCTCCTTCGCCGCCCCCGCCGCACCGTCGACGCGCCACCCCGCGTCGAAGCCCGGGAAGAACACCGGTACGTCCACCGATACGCGGGCCTTCCACACCAGGCCCTCGTCCGTGCAGGACACCTCCGCGTCCTGCCAGGCGGCCGGCAGGTGTTCCTGGGCCGCAGCGGAGCAGGCCCCGGCGCCGTCCTCCCCCACGGCGTACGCGGCGTGGCCGCTCGTGCCGCCTCGTCCGCCGCGTTGCCCGCGAGGGAGTATGTGTAGCCGTACAGCGCGCACTGCCACAGGATGGCCACGACCGCGAGCAGCAGCGGGAACATCCCGGCGAATTCGAGCGTGACGGCGCCCCGGTCGCCCGCCGCCGCCCTCCTGCGCAGACTCAGACCGCCCCGCTTCGCCGCGCCCGCGGCCGTGGCGTCGACGAGGCCGAGTTCGCCCGCGAGCGCCCACAGGGCCTGCTTCACCGAGGAGCGGCTGTCGAGGTCCTGCACGCGGCCCGCGTCGACGGCGGCCTGGAGTTCCTTGAAGGCGGCGGGCACGGTGGTGCGGGCCACCCGGGTGCCGGTGACGCGTTCGACCAGGGAGGGCTGGATCTCGGCGCCCTTGCCGTGGCGGTTGACGACGGTGAGGGTCTCCTCGGCCTTGCGGATCTGGAGCCGGTCCCACAGGCGCACCATCCGCTTGGCGGCCCGTACCGCCACCACGTCGGGGGTGAGGAGCAGCAGGGCGTGGTCGGCGAGTTCCACGGCGGCGGCGCTCGCGGCGGTGACGTACGCGCCGCAGTCGACGACCACGACGTCGTAGCGGTGCGCAGGGCGCCGAGGATCTGGCGGGCGACCCGGTCGGTGACCTCCTCGCCGCGCTCGCCCTCGGCGGGGGCGAGGAGCATGGCGACGCCGGTCTCGTGGGTGTAGACGGCGTCCTGGAGGACGCGCGGGGTGATGTCGGAGATGGCGGCGAGGTCGGCGACCGAGCGGCGGAACTGCACGTCCAGGTACGAGGCCAGGTCCCCGGACTGGAGGTCGAGGTCCAGGAGGGCGACGGTACGGCCCGACGCCTGCGCGGCGAGAGCGAGTTGGGCGGCGGCCAGGGTGGCCCCGACGCCGCCTTTCGCCCCGCTGACGGTGACGATCGTGCCCATGCTGCCGGGCGCCCCGGGCCCGCCCGCGCCGCCGTACAGCTCGAGCCCTCCGCCGCTGCCGAGGTGGCGCCGCATCCCGGAGGACCAGGCGGCGGCGGCCTGGACGCGCTCGGCGAGGGCGTCGTAGGCGAGGGGGAAGCCGACGATGCCGCGAGCGCCGGAGTCCATGGCGGCGGTGAGGAGGGCGGGACTGGTGTCGGCGGTGATCAGGACGACGCCGACGGCGGGGAAGCGCAGGACGAGGTCGCGGATGAGGTCGAGCGCCGGGACGGGGCCGATCCGCTCGTGGACGAGGACGACCTCCGGAAGCTCGTCGACCGACTCGGCGGCGAGCCGCGCGAGGGTGTCGAGCAGCGCGGTGGAGTCGCCGACCGGCGGGGCCGGTTCGGCGTCGGGCAGCTGTCCGGTGAGGGTGGACAGCGCGCGGGCAGCCTCGATGTCCCCGACGGCGGGCAGGATGCGAGTGGCCATGCGGGACCTCCTACTTGTCCTTGACCTCGTCGAAGGGGTACGCGTGTTCCCGCCATGGCACGGCCTTCTCCGGTGGGGGCGGCACGCCCGGCACCGGGCCCGTCCCGATGCCCCCGGCGTTCCTGACGCCCCGGATGCCTCTGCCGCCCCTGACACGCCCGACGGCGGACAAGCTCCACGTGGCCATGCGCGACCTCCTACTTGTCCTCGTCGAGGGTGTACGTACGGTCCCGCGGCGGCACCGTCGGTTCGCCGCCCGCGCCGATGAGGGCGAGCCGGACGTGCGTGGCGAACGACTCGGCGTAGGCGACGCGCTGCGCGTCCGCCGTGCCGAGGGCGAACGTGATCGGCACGGCCTCGCTCGCCCTGCGGCGCGTGCGGTCGTCCTGGTCGGGTTCGAGCGGGGTCAGCTTGCCGACATCGAGCACCTTGGCGCCCTCCACGATGACCTTCGACTGGTCCTTGGCCTTGTCGGCCTCGCCCTTGAAGGTGGCGTAGATGTTGACCGTCGCGCCCGGCGTGATCTTGCCCGCCACCCCCGTCGCCGCGTCGATCATGATGGCGATCTCCTGCTGGCCCGGCCCCAGTTCGGGCGTTCGACGATCATGTCGGACTGGAGCAGCGAGCCCTTGCGCAGCTGAGTGACGGCGATCTTCCCGCGGATCTCGCCGAGGTCGGTGACGGCGTTCTCGGACAGCCACCGCTCGGGCATCTCGACCTTCCGGAACTGTTCCGCGGTCAGCTCCTTGTAGGGCGCGATGTCCCCTTTGAGCTTGTACGCGGCGACCTCGGGGCCCACCTTCGAGTTCACGTCACGGATCACCGAGAGGACGCCCGCGAAGGCGCCGAAGGCGCACAGGACCGACAGGACCAGCAGGATGACACCGCGGCGCTGGCGTGAGTTCATGGGCCGGACTACCTCGATCGAGTGCGGTTGGCTACGGACAGTGAGCGAAGTGGCGCATGATCGGTCGTCGGTCGCGGGCGGCGGGGGTGCGGGCTAGGTCATGCCTCGGGGCAGGGCGGTCGCGCCGCGCCGGTCGAG
>RBWT01000380.1 GCA_004010275.1 Streptomyces huasconensis | reverse complement strand
GAGTCCGTCGAGGTAGTGGAGGTTGGGGTCCTCGGCGGACCGCTGCTTGACGATGCCGGCCGTGACGACCCGCAGCAGATACGTGCCCGCCGTGTCGTCGGCGTACAGCTTCGGCAGCTTCACCAGGCCGTTCGCATCGGTCGTGAGGCCCTTGAGGACACGGAGCGGCTTGCCGTTCGCGTCCTTGAAGTAGGGGCCCTTGTCGTTGGCCGAGGCGTCCGTCGCCGACGTGACCAGGGTGGCGGTGGTCGCCACACCCGCGGCCGCCCGGCCCTTGTACGTCGCCTTGAGCTCGACCTGGCCGGCGAACTCCTTGCCCGCCTCGCAGACCAGCGGCTCGGCGCTGGTCCTGACCAGGGCGTCGGCCTGGCGCGGGGTGACCTTCACCGCGTAGTCGAGGCCCGTCAGCTTGCGGCCCACGACCGTGGCGCGCACGGTGAACTGGCCCGTCTTCTCACCCGCCTTGAGCACCGGGGCGGTGGCCCGGCCCGCGGCGTTCGTGGTGACGATGACGCTCCTCGCGCCGCCCTCGAAGCGGGTGTCCGTGTCGCCGACGACCCGGAACTTCACCTTCACCTTGGCGACGCCGGAGCCCGACTTCGACGCCGTACGCACCTGCACGCGCCCGGCGAAGGCGTCGCCCGCCGTCGCGGCCAGCGTGCCGGTGCCCGCGTCCTGCAGCCGCGCGACCTGCTCGGTGGGGGTGGGAGCGGGCTTGTCGCCGCCGTTCCCGGGGTTGCCGCCGTTGCCGGGGTGGCCGCCATTTCCGGGGTTGCCGCCGTTGCCCGGCTTGTCGTTGGTGCGGGGCGGTTCGTAGGTGCCGGTCATGTCGCGGTTGCCGTCGCCGCCGGGGCCCTCCGGCCGCAGGATCGGGTTCCGCGTGCGGTCGTCGCTGCGGTCGTCCGGCAGGACGCCCTTGCCGTCGGGGACCTCGTGGGTGCCCTTGCGGTAGTACTCCAGCCACGACAGGACCGTGTTCAGGTACTCCGTCGAACGGTTGTAGCTCAGGATCGCCTTGTGCAGGTCGTCCTCGTCGGCCAAGTCGCGGTCGTTCGCGCAGAGGTAGTGGCCCGCGGCGAGCGCCGCGTCGTAGACGTTGTTGGGGTCCTTCTTGCCGTCGTTGTTGCCGTCCTGGCCCGAGGTGGCCCACGTCGACGGGATGAACTGCATGGGGCCGACCGCGCGGTCGTGCGTCGTGTCGCCGTCGAGCACCCCGCGGTCGGTGTCGGTGATCTTCGCGAAGCCGTCGCCGTTCAGGGGCGGACCGGTGATCGACTTGAGCGTCGTGCCGTTCGCGTCGACGCGGCCACCCCAGGCGTGTCCCGACTCGACCTTGCCGATGGCGGCGAGCAGTTGCCAGGGGACGTTGCAGCCGGGCTTGGTGTCGGCGAGTGTGGCCTCGGCCTTCTTGTACGCGTCGAGGACGGTGGCCGGCACGCCCGCCTCGGCCTCCTTGTCACCGCCGTTGGGCGGAAGGGGGTTGGGGCTCTTCAGGCGCGGCAGATCGGTGTAGTAGGGCGAGTCACCGGTCGCGGAGTCACCCGGCGGCGTGTCCGCCGCTCCCGCCGTGCTGCCGTCGCGCGGAACGTCCGTCACGCCCGGGGCCTGCGACGCGGCGAGTGCCGCCACCGCCGCCGCGGCCACCGCGCTGGTCACCGCCCCCCTGCGCAGTCGCCTGCCGAATACCGGCGCCATGACCGAGCCACCCCTCCCCTATTGACGACTGTTGCGCGCCGACCCCACCTCCGTACACGCTCGTCTTCGTACGCGCGTGCTCCCCAGCGGGGCGGCTCTGGCGACACTACGACAACTTGCCGCACCCAGGCACCCGTCCGTGCCCGGTTTTTACCAGTTGGCCAGTGCGCCGCGACAGGGCTGTTACGTCGTGGGGTTCTCCCCCTTGGGGCCGGGCTCCTCGCCCGGCCTCGTGAAGTCGCCCTCCGCCGGCGCCGATCCGTCCGGGACCTCGCTGATCTCGCTCTCCGGGGTGAAGCCCTGGGCAATGGCGCGGCCCCTGTGCAGAGCGCGGTGCACGGCGTGCGCGACGCGTTCCACGGTGCGCACTCCGTAGGCCATCGAGGGGTTTCCGTGGCTGAGGACGACGATGCGGTACGTGCGGCCGCCGCCCGTGAACACGCCGGCGCTGTGCACCCGCCAGCCGTGCGCGGTCCTCGGCAGCCAGCCGTTCTTGAGGTGGGCGCGGATGCCGCGCGGCATGCCGGCGGGCACGCCCCAGCGCTGGTCGCTCCGTACGTCGGCCATCTGCCGGAGCCCGTAGGCGCGGGCGTTCGGCCGCAGGAGCCCGCGGACGTCCGGGGCTGTCGGCGAGCACGCCGAGCAGCCGCTGCTGGTCGGCGGCCGTGGTGCGGGTCAGGCCCCAATAGCCGTACGGGCCAAGGATGGTGGCGGTGGTGCCGACGCGGCTCAGGAAGCGGGAGAGGTAGGGGCGGCCCAGGTTGCTCCAGAGCTGTCCGGCCGCGGGGTTGTCCGAGCGGGTGATCATGGGGCGGATTCGCCGGTGCTCCCAGGCGGTGAGGCCGCGGCCCCACTCCTGGGCGCGGCGCAGCGCGCCCTCCATCATCAGCACCTTGGCGAGGCTCGCCGCGTCGTACTGGCGGTGGCTCGCGAGTTCGCAGACGAGGCCGGTGCGGGTGTCGTGCACGGCCACGGAGACGCTGCCGGCCCTGGACGACAGCGCGCCCGGATGTCCTGGGACACGCGGGCGGCGAGGGGATGGTCGCGGTCGGCCGTGCAGAGGGCTGCGCCCTGCTGGTCACTGGCGTCCGCGGCGGCCGCGGGTATGGGGCTCAGCAGGGCCGTGGTGAGCGCTGCGGCGATCATGGACCGGCAGCGGGCTCGCAGGTGAGGGGCCATGGGGTCATCCTGGCGGGGCGG
>RBWT01000379.1 GCA_004010275.1 Streptomyces huasconensis | reverse complement strand
CGAGGAACACCACGCGGTCCGCGTAGCGCCGCGCGACCGGGTCATGGGTGACCATCACCGTCGTCTGCCCCTCCCCGTCCACCAGCCCCCGCAGCAGCCCCAGCACCTGCCGCCCCGTGCCGCCGTGTCCAGCGCCCCGGTCGGCTCGTCGCCGAAGAGCACGGCGGGGCGGGTGACCAGCGCACGCGCGAGGGCGACCCGCTGCTGCTGGCCGCCGGACAGCTCCCCGGGCCGGTGTCGCGCCCGGTCGGCGAGGCCCACCCGGCCGAGCGCGTCGCGGATCTCGTACGGGAGGGGCGGCGGCCCGCGAGACGCAGCGGGAGGGCGACGTTCTGGGCGGCGCTCAGCGACGGGATGAGGTTGAAGGCCTGGAAGACGAAGCCGACGCGTTCCCTGCGCAGCAGCGTGAGCCGCCGCTCGCTCAGCCCCGTCAGCGGGGTCCCGCCCACCTCGACCGTCCCGGACGTCGGCCGGTCGAGCCCGGCGGCGCACTGCAGGAGCGTGGACTTGCCGGAGCCGGAGGGTCCCATGACCGCGACGAAGGTCCCGGCGGCCACCTCCAGGTCGACGCCGTCGAGGGCGGCGACGTCACCGTGGAGGCGACGTACGGCGGTGAGACGTACGGCAGTTGAGGCGGTCGCTGAGGCGGTCGCTGAGGCGGCGGTCGAGGCGGTCTCGTTCATGTCCGCAAGCCAACCGCCGGGCGCGCCCGCGCACACGACCACTGAGGGGCGTCCCCGGGGTAGGGCCGGCCCTACCCCCACGCACCGCTCAGGGGTACCCCCACCTCATACCCTTGCCCCATGGGCTCCACGGATTCGGTGATCGACGACGCGTTCGCGGCGGCGCTGTACGGCGACGGCGACGAGGGCCTGGACACCGGGGCCTCCCTCCTCGCGGCGGCCCCGGGCTCGGACGCCGAGCTGCGCCGCCGGGGCGAGGAGTACCTCAGCCGCGCGTGGCGGGGCGGCTGGCAGCCCGCCGACGTCGTACGCCTGGTCCGGCGTGCCCTGGAGGAGCCGCACGTACGCCTGGCCGCCGACCTGATCCGGGCCGAGATGCGCGCCTACGCGCACCTGCCGCCCCGCTGGACGGAGCAGCTCGCCGGCCTCGACCGCGACCTCGGCCCCGAGGCCGCCCGGCCCCGCGACCGCTTCTCGTACGCCACCACTCACCTTCAGCTCTACCGCCTGCTGCTGCGGCTGCCCCCGATCGAGCCGGTCGGCCCGCCGCCCGGCGAGTCCGTGCCGGGCCCCGTCGAGGGCGAGCCCCGCATGCTCACCCGTGTCCGCGCGCTGCTCGCCAAGGCCGAGGCGACCGGCTACCCGGAGGAGGCGGAGGCGCTCACCGCGAAGGCGCAGGAGCTGATGGCGCGCCACTCCCTCGACGAGGCGCTGCTCGCCGCCCGTACGCACGCGAAGGACGTCCCGGGGGCGTGCCGCGTCGGCGTGGACGCCCCGTACGAGACGGCGAAGGCGATCCTCCTCGACTCCGTGGCCGCCGCGAACCACTGCCGGGCGGTGTGGAACGAGGCGTTCGGCTTCTCGACCGTCGTCGGCTTCGAGCCCGACCTGGAGGCCGTGGAGCTGCTCTACACCTCCCTGCTCGTGCAGGGCACGGCGGCGATGACGAAGGCGGAGGCGGGACAGCGGGCGGCGGGCCGCAAGCGTACGAAGACGTTCCGGCAGACCTTCCTGCTGGCGTACGCGCACCGCATCGGCGCCCGGCTGGCGCGGGCGGGCGAGCACGCGGTCAAGGAAGCGGCCGAGGCGGCCGAGGCAGCTGGGGCGGCCGGGGGGAGCGCCGCCTCGCCGCTGCCCGTGCTCGCGGCGCGCGACGTCGCGGTGAGCGGCCGCGCGGAGCGGATGTTCCCCGAGACGACCACGACGCGCGTGCGCGGCGCGACGGTCGGCGAGGGCTGGGCCCACGGCACGGCGGCGGCCGACCGCGCCCACGTCACACCGCGCGGCCGGGGCCCCGCGCTGCCCTGACCCCGGGCCGCCCCGGCACGGCGCGCTACGTCAGGAAGTCCGAGCACACGTGCGGTCCCAGCTCCCCGCCGCCCGCCGCGAACACCACCGTCACCCGTACGTCGTCGGGCCGTGTCCGCCCGCTCCGGTCGAGGACGGACCGCGCCCGCGCCAGGCTGCACACCAGCTGCCCGGCGAGGTTGCGGTGCTGGACGGAGGCGGGGTCCAGCTCCCAGCCGGGGACCCGCACCGAGAGCCGGTCGCCCTTGCCGGTCACGTCGTACGGCCCGCCCGAGACCAGCGTGGTGAGCCCGGAGCGCTTCTCGGACTCGGTGGGGCTCATCAGCAGCTTGATGACGTCGGCCGGCTCGCGGATCTCCTGGCCCGGCCGGGGCACCCCCTCCAGACGGCCCGCCTCGGAGACGAAGTACAGCCGCAGCCCCTTGGTGAGCCCGCTCGCCGGCGCCCCCGCGTCCACGACCCCGGTGGGCCGCACACCGCACCCGGCGAGGACGAGCGCCATCAGCACGACCCCCACGTGACGCATGCGACCCACCTGACCCATGTGGCCCCTCACGCCTCGCCCGCCTCCCCGGACCGCCGCCACGGCATCCGCAGCGTGAACACCGCCCCGCCCCCGTCCCTGTTCGCCACCTCGACGGTCCCCCCGTGCAGCCGCGCGTCCTCCAGCGCGATGGCCGTGCCCAGGCCGCTGCCCTCCGACCGGGCCCGGGCGCTGCTCGCCTTGTAGAAGCGGTCGAAGACGTGGGGGAGCACCTCGGGCGGCAGGCCGGGGCCCCGGTCGGCGACCTCCACGGTCACCTGGCCGCCGGCCGCCCGCGCCGTGAGGGAGACGGGCGGCGCCCGCCGTGCCGCAGCGCGTTGCCGACGAGGTTGGCGACCACCAATCGACGCGCCGGCGTCGCCCACCGCCCGTACGCCGTCCGGCAGCCGGGCGTCGACCCGC
>RBWT01000378.1 GCA_004010275.1 Streptomyces huasconensis | reverse complement strand
GCCCAGCGCCACCGCCGATCCGCCCCGCAAGCCGTACGTTGCCGCCACACCGCCGCGAGGTTGGCCTCCAGTGACGCCCCCTCGGTCCGCCGTACCAACTCGTCCAGCAGGAACGGCGTGATCGCCTGCCCCGTGATGCCCCGCTCCTCGCACACCCGGAGCGCCTCGTCGAGCACGCGCGCGTGGAGCACGGGATCGAGCTGCTCGGCCGTCGGCACCGGGTTCGCCACGATCAGCGCGGACTCGGGCCCGCCGACCGCGTCCTGCGCCCGCATCACCGCGGCGACCTCGCCGGGCGTCTCCAGCCTCCAGTCCACGCCGTACCCGGAGTCGGACAAGTAGAAGCCCGGGAATCGGTTCGTCCGGTACCCGGCGACCGCGACCCCCAGCGTCTCCAGCCGCTCCAACGTCGCCGCCACGTCCAGGATCGACTTCACGCCCGCGCACACCACCGTGACCCGGGTGCGGGCGAGCAGCCCCAGGTCGGCGACCTCGTCCTGCGTCACCGTCCACTGCCGGTGTACGCCGCCGAGCCCGCCCGTGGCGAAGACCCGCACCCCGGCGCGGGCGGCCAGCAGGGCGGTGGCCGACACCGTGGTCGCCCCGCTCGCGCCCGTCGCGACGGCCGGCGGCAGGTCGCGGTGGCCGAACTTGCGGATGCCGTCCTCGTTCGCGACCCGCTCCAACTCCGCCTCGTCCAGGCCGACGTGGGGGCGCCCGTCCAGGACGGCGATCGTCGCGGGGACGGCGCCCTCCTCGCGTACGGCGGCTTCCAGGTCCTTCGCCACCTGGAGATTGCGCGGCCGCGGCAGGCCGTGCGCGATGATCGTGGACTCCAGGGCCACCACAGGCCGCCGCTCGGCGACAGCCCTCCGTACCTCGTCGGACACCACCAGCACGGGCCTGCCTCCTGCCTGTCGGGTCTCCCCTCATCCCTGGCGGGCGGCGCACCTCGTCAAACCCCGCCGGGGCGCGGAGAAGACCGACCCAGGCCGGGGCGCCGCGCGGGCCCCGGCTAAGGTGACCGGCCATGACCACGAATGATCAAGCCGCCGCGTCCTTCGCCGTGCACATCCCGGACGTCGAGCTGGAGGCCGAACCGCTCGACCCGGAGCAGATCGTCTCCGGCGACCCGGTGGTGACCGGCAAGGTGCTGTGGGAGTCCGCCGACGGCAAGCAGCTGCGCGGCATCTGGCAGATCACGCCGGGCGTGGTCACCGACACGGAGGCCAACGAACTCTTCGTGGTCGTCAGCGGCCGGGCCACCGTCCAGGTCGAGGGCGGCGACACCCTGGAGATCGGCCCCGGCGACGCGGCCGTGCTGCGCGAGGGCGACCGTACGACGTGGACGGTGCACGAGACGCTCCGCAAGGCGTACCACATCACGCTGCCCTGACCTCTGCCCCGGCTGCCCTTAAAAGGGGTGAGGGCAGGCCTTTGAGGGGCCATTGAGGGGCCATTGAGGGGCCTTTGAGGGGTGGGTTACGCCTTCTTGGCCGACACCGCCCTGCGTACGGCGAGCGCGGCCATCGGCAGCAGGACGCAGACCCCTACGAGGTTGAGCCAGCCGTAGCTGGCCCGGGCGACGATCAGGCCCGCGAGCGCGCCGCCGATGCCCGCCGCCGCGTTCATCGTGAGGTCCGAGAGGCCCTGCACGGCGGCCCGGGCGGGCTGCGGCACCGAGTCGGTGAGCAGCGCGGAACCGGAGACCAGGCCCGCCGACCAGCCGAGGCCGAGCAGGAAGAGCCCGGCGGCGGTCTGACCGTGGCTGGGCCCCGCGGTGCCGGCGAGCAGCGCCGCGCAGCTCAGCAGCCCCACCGTCAGGCCGATCACGGACAGGCGGCCGAACCGGTCGGCCAGCCAGCCCATCACCGGCGAGAACGCGTACATGCCCGCGATGTGACCGCTGATGACCAGCCCGACCAGTTGCAGGCTCGCGCCGTGGTGCCCCAGGTCGACCGGGGTCATCACCATGATCGAGACCATCACCGTGTGCGAGACGGCGACCGTCACCAGCGCCAGGCGCGCCATCGGGGAGGCGGCCACGGCGGCGATGCCGGCCCGCAGCGAGCGGCTCTGCGCTGTGTCGTCCTCCTGTGGGGCCAGGGCGCGGGCGGTGAGCAGTGGATCGGGTCGCAGCAGCACCGCCACCACGAGCGCGGCGACCGCGAAGATCCCGGCCGCGAAGAGGAACGGGCCCGCTGTCTCGGGGATGGCGGTGTCGGCGAAGACCCGGCTCGTCGGTGCGGCGATGTTCGGCCCCAGGACCGAGCCGATGGTGGTGGCCCAGATGATGAGGGAGATGGCGCGGCCCCGCCGCTCGGGCTCGGCGAGGTCGGCCGCGGCGAAACGGGCCTGCAGGGTGGCCAACGACCCGCCGCCGAAGGCCGCCATGCCGAGCAGCAGCAGCGGGAAGCTCTCGATGACCGAGGCCAGCACCACGAGCCCCGCGCCGAGCGCGCCGGTCGCATAGGCGAGGACGAGGCCCGGCCGCCGCCCGCGTGACGTCATCAGCGCGGCGAGCGGCAGCGAGAGCAGGGCCGTACCGGCCACGGAAGCGGTGGGCGCGAGACCTGACAGGGCCTCCGTCCCGCTCACCTCGGTGGCGAGCACCGGGGCCAGCGCGATGCCGATCGGGATCGCGAGCCCGCCGAGGATCTGACTGGCGATCAGCACCGCGGTCGTACGACGGCGCAGGCCGGGCAGTGCCTCCGGCGCGGGTATGTCAGGAGCGTCGAGGGTCTTGGTCACCGACGCAGTGTGCCAGGGCCACCCTGGACGCGAAACAGCGCAGACGTAAGACCGAGCAGACGTGAAACTACGCGGACGCGGGGCGCCGGGACGCGGGACGCCGGGACGCGGACGCGGGACATGGACACGAGACACGGACGCGAGACGCGGGGCACGGGACGCGGGGCACGGACGCCGGACACGGGGCACGGACGCGGGACGCCGGGACGCGGACGCGGGACGCGGGACATGGACACGAGACACGGACGCG
>RBWT01000037.1 GCA_004010275.1 Streptomyces huasconensis | reverse complement strand
CCCCACCCATACAGGAAAAATGCCCGGAACGAAGCCTTCTGCAACACCCTTTAGGCCGCGCCACTGCTTGAGCCGGTTGCTGCAGCGTTCGACCGTGTTGGCCATGACGGTCTCGAAGGCCGGAGGGCCACCCGCCTGACCTGGGGTGACGCGAAGAGCCAGGGGTCGTGCGCGACCGTCGCCGGCGAGGTGGACCTTCGTGCTCAGGCCGCCGCGCGAGCGTCCGAGCGCGTGGTCGTCAGGTTCGGCCCGTCCTCAGGCCCCTTTTACGCATCGTTTCGCATCCCTTGCCTGTGCCTGCGGGCGAGGACGCGGGCACCAACGGTGTGCATGCGCCGCTCGGAGCCGTTTCAGGAGTTCGCCAACGTCTGGCCATGCGCGCGTACGGCGTGAAGGCCGTTTCGAGATCGCGCACCATCGTCATGCACCAGGGAGCGTCGATCCGGATGGCCAGGTCGAGGGAGCGGCTGGCGGCGCATGACGTACGGCGAAGACTGCACTTGTCCGGCGGGCGGGGGTAGTTGGTTCCGCCTCACCGTCGTGTGGCCCTTGCCGGGAGTCGGGCAGCCGCGGGCACCTCTCTCTGCGCTGCCACTCGAGACCAGCAAAATCCCCGTACGCAGGAGTGGAGCAGGAAGGGGCACCAGCACCTAGCTGACCCCGGAGGACGGCATCGGCGGGTCGAGGGCGGCCGACCGTCCCCTCGCACGCGGGGCCGACCGTCTAGCGCAGTTGAACGCCCGGGCTTCAACCTTCGATACCGGCAGCGCGCAAGGCCTCGACGACAAGGGCGTACTTCTCCGCGGCCCCTGGGCATCGTTCGGCGCCTGCGTGGGCTTCATGCACCGCCTTCGCTGTCGGTGTCGCGCCTCGGGCGAGCAGCTGGTTCACCATGTCCACTTGCCCGAAGGTGGCCGCCCACTCAAGGGGTGTTCTGCCCTTCATCAACGCGTTGATGTCCGCCCCACGGCGCAGGAGCAGGTCCACAGTCTGCAGGTGCCCCGGTTTCACGGCGGTCGCTGCCAGCACCAGCGGTACGTAGTTAATCCGGCCCTGGGCTGCGGTAGAGGCGCCGGCGTCGAGCAGCAGCTCCGCAACCGCCGTGTACCCGTACGTCGCGGCCAGGCACAGCGGCGTCATGTCACCGTACTCACCCGCCTTCTGCTGCGCGTCAGCTCCCGCAGCAAGGAGCACACGAACAGTCTCGGTATGCCCTGCATGCACCGCGAGATCGAGCGCGGTACGCTCACCCCCGCCTACCCCGTCCACCTCGGCGCCCGCGGCCAGCAGTTGTCCCCACGTGACCGTGTCTCCGACCTCTGCGGCTCGTGCCAGCCGATCCACCATGTCCACACTTCGATCATTACTGCCGTTGGCTTTGCTGACAAGCGGTTAAGGACCTATCACAACGGACACCAGAAGTCGGGGTGCAGGTCCGGTCGGCCGCCCTCGGGGGGAGGTGACGGGCTGGCGGGGGTCATGCCGTCGAAGAAGTGCACGGCCACCGAACTGGGCGTGCCGAGCGCTGCCCACACAACGGTTCCTCGAACTGTCCAGCCGCCCCACACCACTGTCCGGGACGTCACGAACCTGCATCGACAGCCATCCGTTCCACCCATTCCCGCACCTTCATTGCTTGCGCGATGCGGCTGACGATGTCCTTCTGAGACACCGTGTCCAACGTCTCCGGGATCTTGTCGAAGGTGTCGGGCAGGACATCGAGCAGACCCCAGATCTGTTCGCCGGTGCTGACGGTCAGCAGTTGCTGGCACCTCCACTGCAGCGCACCTCGGGCCGGTGCGTGAGCCGTTGTACGAGTGTCGGGAACAGGTAGTGCGTCGCATCTGCGGCGAGGTGCTCCCGGAGCCAGTCAACCGGGAGCCGTTGGCTGAAGCCATGCATGGCGGCCTCCTGGGCCAGGTCCAGGAGCTTAGTGGTGTCGACGGCTCGGACGGTGCGGGGCAGGGGCGGGGGCGGGGTCATGCCGCGATGATGCCAAGAAACATTTGCTGGGCCGAGCGGTCAGTCGGGCCGGGCTTCAATCCGGCGACGGGCAGGGCCCCAGACTTCCTCGAACTCCTCGAAGGTGAGTTGTTCGGGGTCGTGGCCTTCCCATTCCGATACGGGCAGCTCGGCCTTGATGCCGAACCTGCTGTCGTACTCGTCGAGGCGGCCTTCGTCGCGGGCCCGCTGCCGCTCGGCGAGGGAGGCGGCTGTGATCGGAGTCAGCTCAGGGCCTACGAGTTCGACCTGCCGGATCACCCAGCCGTCGGCGTCGACCTCGAAGTAGAACCAGGTGTCTTCCTCGTCCCAGTAGCAGCGCATCCATGTGGTCACCAGTCCATGATGCCGGGCCAGATACGTCGCGCGGCTCGGCCTTGTCTCATGGCTGAGCGATGGGTCCTGCGGATCGTCGGTCGAGCCGGAAAGGAGAACCGACCTGGATCGGCTCCCATCCTCGATCCCGTGCCTCTCTGATGCTGGCAGCAACATGAGCTGGGCGAATGGGCCCTGTCTCTACGCCCATCCAGTTACTGGGATGGGCCTGACCGCTGGTGACGACCAAGGTCGTGCCCGGCTGGCTACCGCCGGCCGCTTCGACCGCGTAGGTCATCGGTGTCCAGCAGAGTCCCTGCATGTAGGTGGGTTTCCTGTGTATCCGCCAGCGGTACTCAATCTCGTCAACGGTTATGTGCCGGGAACCCTTCTTGTTCAGTGCCATCTTTCACTTCCTCCGCTGTTGGACTTCAGCCCCGTGCAAGAGGCCCGTCTGCACCGGAATCTTTCCGGGTTGCCCGGTTGCCGGGCAGCACGGCGAAACCTGGGTGACGTGCAGACTGTGGTCGCCGTAGTGTCCCAGGCGAGAGGCGGTTGCAGTGGAGATCACGGTGCAGTGGATCAGAACGTCCTGGACGAAGCACTCCAGGGGCGGTGCGGCTGCTGCCCGCAGGAATTCGGTGCCGACGGGGTTCGTGGTGGCACCGGTGCCACCTTCCTTCGCCCAGGTTATCCAGGTGTCCGAGCGTGACGGTTTCGAGCCGCACGAGAGCGAGAGGGACTTGCGCCAGGTCGGGCTCAGTTTGCGAGAGGAGGGCGATCGGCTCCGGGTGCTGGCGCGTGTGGAGCCGTTGTTCGGATTGCCGCCGCGCCCGCGGCGGCGCCGGCGGTGCGCCTGGTCCCGGGGCAGTGGGTCCGTTGGCAGTTGAACTATCGGTTCAGTAGTGCCGCGGGAATACGGGACTGGTCGTACTGGCTCGACACGTTCAACGTTGCTTATGGGCCCGTCGACCCGAACGTTTTCCTGTCGGAGCCGACCGTCCTGGTCGATGAGTGCGCTCCTGTTCGATAGCCGTCCGTCCGCGATCGGCTGGTCAAGGGTTCGACACGCAGACGCCGGAACCTCACTCGACGTGCTTCGCGACCTCTCATCGATCACGACGACCCCGCACAACTCAACCTCCAGGTCGTCGACCGTCACGGAGCAGACTCCCTGTGCTCCCCGTCGACCTAGGCACAGCGGCGCCTGACCGTGATCCACAGGTCATCCCCAGGCCGGGCACATGCCCTGGGGTTCTCGACGTAGGGCTGGACACGCCAAACGTGCCCCAGCGGGCCGTGGATGACGAGGCGACCGTCCCGGGTGACGCCCGGGGCCCTCTCGGCGATGCCGATCAGCATTGACCGCCCGGCGTTTCCGACGGCCAAGGGCAGCACGGTAAGGATCGGGTTACTCCAGTTCTCCGGAAGCCACCCGCCCGAGGCGCACGCTTGACTCCCGAAGAGTGTGACTGATTGAGTACTCACATGGAGATGGAACGACGCCGCCAACTGTCCACGGCCGACGAGCGCCGGGAGACAGTCCTGCGCACCGCCATCGGGGCCTTCGCGGCCCGGGGGTATTTCGGGACCACCACGTCGGAGGTGGCCAAGGCCGCCGGCATCTCGCAGGCGTACGTCTACCGCCTCTTTCCCAACAAGGAAGCCCTGTTCACCGCGGTCGTCGAGCACTGTTTCGTCCGGGTGCGCGCCGCGCTCGAAAGCGGCGCGGCGAAGGCCGAGAGCAGCGCGCCCGAAGCGGTGCTCGCCTCGATGGGCGACGCGTATGCGCACCTGATCAGCGACAACGATCTGATGCTGGTCCAGCTCCACGCCCAGGCGGCCGCCGTGTCCGAGCCGGCCATCCGCGAGGCGTCCGGGCAGGGTACGCCCGGACCGTCGAGTACGTCCGCAGCGCGTCGGGAGGTGACGAGGCGCAGGTGCAGGAGTTCTTCGCCGTGGGCATGCTCTGCCATCTACTGGTGTCCATCGACGCCGGGGCCGTCTCGGCACCCTGGACCCGCACCCTGACGGCCGGAATCATGCATTACTGATCCGGCCCCCGAAAGGCGACCGCCCAGGTCTGCGGACCAGCGGCAGCCTCTCTTGGCACCAAAGAGTGAGTGGCTAACCACTCATGCGCCAGCGTTGTTACTTCTCACGAACTAGAGGTGCGTGATGACGAGCAAGCCCTACCTGACCGGTCACTACTCCCCCGTCGCGGACGAGATCACCGCGACCGGATTGTCCGTCGAAGGCAGCCTGCCGCCCGACCTGACCGGTCGGCTGATCCGCAACAGCCACAACCCCAAGCCCGGCATCACCCCTACCCACTGGTTCAAGGGCAGCGGAATGGTCCACGGCGTCCGCCTCAGCGAGGGGCGCGCCAAGTGGTACCGCAACCGGTGGGTCCACACCCCCGCGCTGGAGGGCGCCCCCTATATGACCGAGCGGGGACCGGATCTGACGGTCGGCACTGCCGGTACACACGTCATCGAGCACGGTGGGCGCCTGCTGGCCCTGTCGGAAGCGGCCCTGCCCTTCGAGCTGACGGCCGACCTGGAGACGGTCGGCTCCTACGACTTCGGCGGCAAACTCACCTCCGCCATGACCGCCCATCCCAAGGAGGACCCGGCCACGGGCGAGCTGCACTTTTTCACCTCCTCGCCCTTCCCCCCGTACCTGATTCACCACGTCGCCACCACCGACGGCCAGGTGCTGGAGAGTCAGGAGGTGCCTGGCGCGAGCGCCGCGCTGAAGCACGACTTCGCGATCACCGAGCACTACGTGGTGTTCCTGGAGGGCTCGGTCACTTTCGATCCCGCCGAACACTCCGGAATTCCGTACGGGTGGAACGACGCGCAGGCCAGCCGTATCGGCGTCATGCCGCGTGGAGCGGGCGGGGCTCGGCAGATCCGCTGGTTCGAGATCGGTCAGGGCTACGGCATGCACTTCGCCAACGCCTATGAGGACACCCGCGGACACATCGTCGTCGAGGGCCCCACGGTGGGCCGCGTGGGCTGGCAGCGGTCCTGGAACTGGTGGGTCGGTGCTCAGGACCGGGGCGCCGAACCGAACTCCGGTTCCCGCAGCCGTCGTTGGACCGTCGACCTGGCCGCCGGAACCGTCCGCGAGCAGCAGACCGACGACCTGACCGTGGAGTTCCCCACGATCAACGACAACTTCACCGGCAGCGAGCACCGCTTCCAGTACGCCCTGTCGTTCCCCGACGACCTCGGCGTCGGCAACCACGCCCTGGTGAAGTACGACCGCGTCACCGGCGGCCGCCAACTGCTGCCCTTCGGCACCGGCCAACTCCCCAGCGAGGCGGTCTTCGTCCAGGCGGACGGCACCACCGGCGAGGACGAGGGATACCTCCTGACCATCGTGAGCGACCTCAACGCCGGCGCCTCGAAGATGCTCGTCCTCGACGCCTCCGACCTCACCGTGGCCCCCATCGCCACGGTCCACCTCCCCCGGCGGGTGCCCGCCACGATTCACGGCTCGTGGGTCCCGGACACCGCCCTGTGACCTTCCCTCCGCGCCCGAACCGACCCCGTACCGCCTTCCCCGCGACAAGGAGCATTCCCATGAGCGACTCTCCCGCCCACACCCCCGTCTTCGCCTCGGCCGTCACCGAAGCGGTGCTGCCGGGCGTGGTCGACCCGGAGGGCATCCAGGTCCGCGTCCGGCCCGCTCGTCCGGCCGGCCCCGGCCAGGTGGTCCTGGCGATGGAGGCCACTGGAGTCTCCTTCGCCGAGCAGCAGATGCGCCGCGGTAAGTACTACGACCAACCGCCCTTCCCCTTCGTCCCCGGCTACGACCTCGTCGGACGGGTCGTCGATGTGGGAGAGGGCGTCCCCGGCGAACTGCTGGGGCGTCGCTTCGCAGCTCTGACCAAGATCGGGGGGTGGGCCGGCCACGTCACCGTCGAAGCCGGCGACCTCACCGAGATACCCGAGTCCGTCGACTCCGCCGAGGCGGAGACCCTCGTGGTCAACGGCATCACCGCCTGGCAGATGCTCCACCGCCTCGCCGAGGTCCAGCCCGGCCAAGTCGTCCTGGTGCACGGCGCGAACGGTGGCGTCGGCTCCACCTTGGTCCAGCTCGCCCGCATCGCCGGTGCCCGGGTCGTCGGCACTGCCTCGGCCAGACACCACGATGCCGTCCGCGCGCTGGGCGCCGTCCCCGTCGACTACCGTGCCCCCGGTCTGGTGGACCAGCTGCGTGCACACGCTCCGCAGGGCTATGACGCGGTGTTCGACCACGTCGGAGGTGAGGGGGTCGTCGCCTCGTACCGCCTGCTCGCCGCCCGGGGCACCCTGGTCTCCTATGGCACCGCCTCGACCCGCGGCGTCCGGGGCTCGTCGAAGGCGCCGGTCCTCAAGCTGTTCACCCGCCTGATGCTGTGGAACGCGCTCCCCAACGGCAAGAGCGCCCGCTTCTACAACATCTGGGCCGGGCGGCGCCGACTCGCCCCCTTCCAGGCCAGGCTCCACGCCGACCTGGCCCAGGTCTTCGCCCTGCTCGCCGACGGCGCACTCCTCCCCCAAGTCGCCGCGCGCGTGCGCTCACCGAGGTCGGCGAAGCGGTACGGCTCGCGGAGTCCGGCACGGTCGTCGGCAAGGTGGTCCTGGTGCCGTAGCACTATGGCGCTCGTGGCCACCGCCCCCTGGGGGTTTCGTCATCGCGGGCCAGGCGGCGGTGAGGCGTCAGCCGTCTGTTCCAGCGACCCAGGCGGCACGTTGCGCAGCCGTTTGCTCTCTGGTCACCGCCCTGCGGGACAGCACTATGGACAGCGCCGTCACGGCGGCCCATATCGGGCCCATGAGGACGTGCAGGAGCCCCAGCCAGGCGACCTCTCCCCAGTGGTACAGCCACACCTGTGCGGCCAGGCTCGCCAGACTCACCAGGGAGATCAACATCGTGATCACCGCGTAGAAGCGGTGCAGTTTCCGGTGGGAGCGCCACTGCGGTGGGCCGCCGACGATCCGGTTGGCCACCAGGCCGGCCAACGGTCGGCCGGCTACGAGCGACAGCAGGCACGCCGCCGTGGCCAGGGCGGGGAGCAGCATCGGCAGCAGGAAGAAGCCACGTGTCTGCCCCGTCCCTGCGGCGACTGCCGCGCAGGCTGTGGCCAGCAGGGCGCCGACGACGGCGTCCCGGACCTGCTGCCGGGCTCGTAGCCGCCAGGCGAGTACGAGCAGCGCGGTGACGGTCGTGGCGGCGACCGCTGGCAGCAGGCCGCTGACCTGGTTCACGCAGAGGAACACGAGCGTGGGGGCCGCTGCCGTCACAACAGCGGTTATGGACGTCCCGCTTGGTGTTCTCATCGGTCGTTCCTGTCCGCGCCGACGGATGGGCGCCGGCCGGTGGCCTTGCGGGTGTGGAGGCGTCCGGCTTTCGAGGTGTCGGTGAGCGTGTCGCCGCCGTCGCCAGTGAGGCGAACGCCAACTCCAGGGGCGCGATGACGCCGACGACCGGGTTCAACCCAGCGGAGAACGCAACTGCGAACGTACATATGCGAAACCTTCGTCGGACCGTCAGGGACCAGGAGCCGACGACCGCCGGTTCCCGGTCCGACGCTACGAGCCAACAGGCAGGGTGTTCATAGGCGTAAGCGACACGTTGTGACGGGATCTCGCCATGGTGTGCCTCAACGGGCATGCGGACAGCCCTTCCTACCCGTCGCCGAGACCGACGTTGCACCGTTCGCGGAAGTCGGCCGTCAGCCCCGCAAGGGGTCAGCTGAAGGTGCGGCGATAGGTGTGGGGGCTCACACCGGTGGTGCGTTTGAAGCGGTCGCGGAAGGCTGTGGGTGAGCCGAAGCCGACCTGGGCGGCGATGCGTTCAACGGAGTGGTGTGTGGTCTCCAGGAGGTGTTGGGCCTGACGGATGCGGGCCCGGTGGAGCCACTGGAGTGGGGTGGTGCCGGTCTGTTCGCTGAAGCGGCGTATCAGGGTCCGGGTGCTGAATCCGGCCCGGGCGGCAAGGTCGGCGAGGGTGAGGTCGCGGCCAAGGTTGTCCTGCAGCCAGGTGAGCAGGGGCTCGAGGGTGGAGCCCTGTGGAGCGGGCGGGTGGTCGTGGACGATGAACTGTGCCTGACCGCCTTCGCGTTCGAGCGGCATGACGGACAGGCGGGCGGCGTCGGCAGCGACGGCTGAGCCGTAGTCGTGGCGGATCATGTGCAGGCACATGTCCAGGCCGGCGGCGGCACCGGCCGAGGTGAGGATCTGCCCATTGTCGACGTACAGGACGTCCGGGTCGACGTCGACGTCCGGGTGGGTGGCGGCCAGAAGCTCCGCTGCGGCCCAGTGGGTAGTGGCCCGCAGGCCGTCCAGGAGCCCGGTGGCGGCCAAGGGGAAGGCGCCCGAGCAGATGGAGGCGATGCGCGTGCCGCTCTCGGCGGCTGCTCGCAGCGCGTCGCAGACGCTTGAGGTGAGCGGGGCCGATGGTGTGGCGGTGCCGGGCACGATGATCGTGTCCGCGCCGCTGAGCCCGTCCAAACCCCAGGGCGTGCGCAGGGTGAAGGCACCGGCGTCGATCTCCGGTTGTTCGGCACACACGCGGATCTGGTAGCCGGGGCGCCCGTCCGGAAGCCGGGTGCGGGTGAAGACCTCGATCGGCGTGGAAAGGTCGAACGGGATCACCTGGTCCAGCGCGAGAACGGCGATGGTGTGCATGGCCGGACCATACCGCCCCGCGGGGCGACAAATCCGGCCCTCGGTTTACCTATAACCCCACTTCGCCGCAGGTCAGCGACCCCATCTCCGCATTGGCACTTTTCCGTTGAAGGATGTCACTCACGCCACTGGGTGACGGAGCAGGAGCCCACTACGTTCGAAACGTATCCGGCGACCGGCCGGACTTCCCGGACCCCGAAGGGCCCCCTCAATGCACGTCCAGATCGTCTTGTTCGACGGATTCGATCCGCTCGATGTCATCGCTCCCTACGAGGTGTTGTACGCCGGCGGCACCGCGTCCGCAGGCGCGGTGAGCGTGGAACTGGTCTCCGCCGAAGGGCCGCGCGAGGTGGTCAGCGGCACCGGCGGGCTGGCCCTGCGCGCCACCGGCGCTCTCGACCCCGGGCGCCGGGACTGGTCCTGGTCCCCGGCGCATCGGGCCGCGTCGGAGAACCCGGCGACGTCCCTGACCATGAAGCGGGGGACGGGGGCTGGCAGCGGGACGAATCCATCCCCGTACTGCTGGGCCGCACCCTGACCACCGAGCTGCCCGTGATGCTGAAGGCCGCGATGGAGAATCCCGAAGTGACGGTCGGCGCCGTCTGCGGCGGTTCACTCGTCCTGGCGATGGCCGGCCTGCTGGAGGGTCGTCATGCCACCACCCACCACGTGGGCCTGGACATGCTCGACGCCACCGGCGTCCACGCGGTGAACGCCCGCGTCGTCGATGACGGCGACCTCGTCACCGGCGCCGGCGTCACCTCCGGCCTCGACCTCGGCCTGTATCTGCTGGAGCGCGAGGTGGGTCCTCGGATCGCTCATGCCGTCGAAGGGCTGTTCGCCCATGAGCGCCGCGGCACGGTCTGGCGCAACAGGGGGCCGGTGCCCGCCCGGCTCTGACCTGACCTGCCGTCCCTCCTCCTGACCTGCCCCTGTCACCACACCTGTTAGGAAGAGCAGCAACATGTCCGTCGAAGGCACCTGGGATCTGTCCATCTCCACCCCCATCGGCAGGATCAAGGCCGTGACCGAGTTCCGGCGTAAGGATGGTGTCCTCGTCGGGACTGCCCACGCGGCGGGAGAGGAGGTACCACTCAGCGACGTCGTCCTCGACGCCGACCGGCTCACGTGGAGGCAGGCCACGACCAAGCCCATGCGGCTGAACCTGGCCTTCGCCGTCACGATTGACGGCGACACTCTGACGGGCGTCTCCAAGGCCGGACGGCTGCCCGCCTCGAAGGTCACCGGGGAGCGCCGCGGCCTCCGCCAAGCGGGAACGGCGCACTGACTAGGGTGAATCTCTTTTCCTCCTTGCACAGGATGGCCGCCGGTGTGGTCCAGCGCGAGGAGCACGGCAGGAGTGGCCCTGGGCAGAATCGCGAAGGGCATCGCGGGGCGCCGTACGCGGCATTGAGGTTCCGGTGCATCGACGTTCCGGGGGTGGTGCTGGCCGGGTGCGGGCGACGTGGCGGGACCGCCGTCCGTTCTGTGCGAGCACCTCCTGCCGCACATCCCGCACGCGACGCACAGAGCGTCAGTCGGCGTTCATGGCTCGCTGCCGGTCTGCGGTCACTCGGGGCGTACGGATCTCCTGCGTGTCCAGATCCGGAGCAGCGCTGTGGCCGGCGTCGCACAACTCGGCGACGAGGTCGTGCCGAAGCGGTTGTCCGTCCCGGGGGTCAACGCCACCACGCGGAAACAGAGGGAGGCGACGACGCGGTCGAGTACGTGCTCCAGTGAAGGCGCCGGCTCACCTCGCTGGGCGACGCCTTCGAGACGGTCCCGGGACCGGGCGCTCACCCGCTCCAGGTCCTACGGCTCGGGGGTTTCGTCGTCCTCACGCCGGGCGGTCTATTCACGCCCTCCAAAGAGCGTGGACCGCCGGTGGCACCTCAGCTCGCTCCGCTCCCCCGCTGCGTGGTCCGTTGGTCAACGACCACCCCAAACCGTCTTGCCTCCAGCGACGCCCAAGAATTCAAATATGTCTGCGCCGCATGCTCGCACCTCGATGCCACAGCCGGGGACGTCCGCGCCGTTCGCCCCCCATGCTCCCCGACCGCCGCGGTGACCTTCGGTCCGACTGGATGAACCGCGTCTCCCTAAACGCAAGGGCTACGTACGCACCAACCTCAACCTGCTCCGCTCCGACACGTACTCCTCACCACCTGACTTCCGCCCAGGAACCACTGCATGCCCAACGCACAGGCTAGGTTGCTCTCATGCTCCACACCCCTGATGGCGAGATACTCACACGCACTGAGCTGGTCGCATTCATCAGCGACCTGCACCAGGACTACCTCCAACGAGGCGATGACTGGGAGAACCACAATCTCGACCGCTTCCTTGAAGCACTTGCCGCCTCGGTAGACAGCTCGGACGCCTGGCACCAGAACTTCGGCAAGGAACTTCCGGCCAACGGCGACTGGGCCTTCTTTGCACGAGCCCTCCGCGCAGCCACCGCTTACGAGTAGGCGGACAGGCCCCACGGTGACATCTTTGAAGCCGCCGTTCAGAGGCAAGTTGCGGTATCGCCGGGCGACGCGGGGCGCGCTCAGGAGGTCGGCGCAGGCATGCACGATCGTGTGGGTGAGCGCCGCGTCACCGGCAGCCCTCATGGTGGCGTCCCAGTCCTGTCCTGCCAGGACGGTCCTGACTCGGTCACCGACCACCGTTCCCGGGCCGCGGCCAGCGATCCTGCATCGGGAACCACGCGCACCGCGTGGACGCCGCCTTCGGCCAGTTCGACGACGGCGCGTCCGGCACCGCAGCCGATGTTCACGACAGTCGAGTTTGGGACGAGAGACAGCGGTTCGTAGGAGTGAGCCCTCCGCGTCGAGGACGGCCGGCAGGGCCTCGGTGTCGCGGTGTTTCTCCACCGCTTCCTGCGCACGGTTCGGTCTGGCCACGCATGTCCCGCAGCACTGGGAGTCGATGGGCCTGCTGCACCCCGTACGGGAGATGGGCGGACGCCGCCGATACCTCCGGGTGTCATGCCCAGACGGGTTCGGATATGGTCCGCATGCGCCGTGATCGACTGCCGTCGTCGGCGCGCGTGGTCTTCTTTCCTTACGTACGGGGGTACATGCGCATGGATTTCGTCTTCCACGTACTCTTCCCGCTTCTCATCGTGTTGGGTTTCTGGGCCGCCTACGCGATCGTGCGCCGGACGCGGGAACGGCGGGCGGCGTGGGAGAGCGGACTCACCGCGCAAGCGCGGGTGGTGCGCGCCTGGGTCACCGTCCAGATGGTCAACAACGTTGCGCGGCGCATCCAGTGGCACGAGTACGACTTCACGACGGCGGGCGGTCTGGCCGTCCGATTCAAGGAGCCAGGTGGCCCGGCGAACCGGGAGCCAGGCGATGAGACGCTCGTGTACTACGCGGACGACGAGCCCGACAAGGCCACTGCCTGTGAGCCTCGGCCGGGCAAGGACATGTTCGGGACGGTTCTGGGTCTCGGCATCCTCGGAGCGGCGGCAGTCATCCTCATCAAGGTGACCATCCAGCACTGGTAACGACGCCGGTTCGCGCGCGAGCAGCCGGACCCTTGGTCGCAGAGCGTCTGAGCTCTCGGGTCGAAACAGGCCGCCATTCAGTCGGTGACCAGTCGGGGCGAGCGGTGAACTCGTTGAAGACTTACCGATGCACCTCAGCCGACCAGTGGTGAACGTGCACCCCGGACGTCCGCCACGCGGCCCGTATCGCCGAAGAACTGGCCCACGCCCGCCCGTCACCTGCGCACGGGCGGGCCAGGACATCAGCGACCTGATCACCCGGCTCACCGAGGCACGGCTGGCGGAGGAGCGGACCACCCCGTGGGCCATGTACTCGACAGCCGCCACGCCCCGCTGTTTTTCCGCCACCGCTGCGCGGCGCACCTGGCGGTCGGTGTGGCGCGTCTCCTCGCCCACCTCGCCCCGAAGCGACTTTGCGCCCTGCTCACCCTTCTGCGATGTGGGGCGCGCCCGGTGACGTACTAGGAGGCGCTGCGTGCTCGCGGCCAGGTCACCACCGTCAGCACCTTGTGCGCGGGCACGTACTGCCTCCCGCGTTCCCTGGCGACCGTCCTGCTGTGCCGGATCAGAGGCGTGTGGCCGACGTGGTGCACCGGCGTCGAACACCGCCCTTTAGCGTCCACGTCTGGGCCGAGGCTGAAGGCCGCCGGGTGCCGGGTGCCGGGTGCCGGGGAACCGGCCGAGACCGCCGCCTGTTGGTCCTCCTCGTCGTCCCACCACGCCCGCTACACCCACCCGCTGAGCTCCTCTGGTGGTGTGCGAGCTTTGAGCCGATGGCTGCGTTAGGTCGACGTCCGCGCCGGTCACGCCGGTCTTGGGGACGACAACCAGACGGACAGAGGGGCGCCTCTACCGGCACGTGGTCTACCGCCAGGCGGGGTCGATTACGGGGTATTCACATGTTCGCGCTCGTGGTCGATCCACGCGGAGCGAGGGTGTGCCGAGGGTGGATGCGGTCCCAGGTCATCGCTTGCGCGGTGCCGTACCGTACCGGTCGGTTACCTGCGTCTGCTCCGCGTCAGGCTCGCGGTCAACGGGGCGGCCACCCTCGCAGGGCATCGCGTCACACGGCTCGAGCAGCGTCTCTCCGCACCGCGTCCGACGTGCGTAGAGGGTTTCCCGAAAGGGACCAGCCCAGACCAGCGGCAGGGAACTACGGCCGAGCGGCTACCGCGGAGATTCCGGCCTCCCGCAGCTTCCGGGCGAGGAGTTCGATCTCGGGAAGGGTTCCCGAGAACTCCCCGGCCAGCACACGGCCCAGCGCCGTCTTCGCCTCGGCCAGGTCAAGCTTGAGTTCAGCCCGTAGCACCCGCATGAGCGCGACGCTCCTTCCCTGTGCCGAGGTCACCCGCAGCCTTGCTGCTCCGTGCTCGGAGAGCAACTGATCGCGGAGGCCGGCCAGCGGTACGTCATCGCACACAAACATCGCGGCCCCGCAGGCCGAGCAGGTCATCGCCACGTCCCACTGCAGGGAGGTACCCACCAGGGCCTGGACGCCCCAGCACTCCAGCCGAGCACCGCAGTCCTGACATACCGTCAAGTACCCGATGGACTCCGACACTACCCGCCCCATCACCATCCCCGCCCCCATCCTCACCCCCACCAACAGGTCGAGGTTAGACGACAAGCTGAGACTCCGTCCCAGAACACCCCTGACGGCGGGGGCAAATACCGAGGCCATGCGGCCGCCCCCAGCTGGCGATTCATCTGCCGCGCGGACTGCCGCACCTCGGCCCTCGACCTCGCATGCTGCAAGCCGATGCTTCCACCCTTTCGGCTGGCGGAGGCAGCCGAAAGGAACGGCTGCGCCCTCGTGACCGTCACCGCCGAGTTGGACCACGCGCGGGGCATGAGGCCCCAATGGGCTCCGTCGTGGACGCGGCGGGCCTGGACGCGTCGGAGATCGCGGAGCGGGTCAAACCCTTCGAGCAGGGCGGGATCGTCGCCTTCAGTGAGGGGCGCATCGCTCCGACTGCCCGGTTGGCCCAGCTCCTGGACCTGCCGTACTACTCCGTCCAGGACATCAGCGCCATCACCAACAAGGACCTTCGGCGCGAGCGCCTGCGGGACAGGGGCGTGGAGTCGGGGCGGTTTCGCGAGATGGCCCGGGTGGCGCACGTCGGTGACGCCCTCGATCGTGTCGGACTGCCCGCGATCATCAAACCCACCACCGGCGCCGCCAGCAGGCACACCCTCCCAGTCACCACCGAGTCGCAGTGCGCCGCGGCCGTCGCCGCGATCCTGGCAGACGAACCGGCCAGCAGCCCATCGGTGCCCGCGACCGTCATCGTCGAGGACCTATTTGTCGGCCGCCCCGTCGGGGCTCCCTGGGGCGACCATCTCGCCGTGGACCGACTCGCTGCTGGCGATGACGTCCGCCCGTCTGCATCACCGGCAAGTTTGCGCTGGCATAGCCCTACCGTGAGAGCGGCGGGTACGGGCAGCCATCCACCGTGACCGCGCCCGAACGGACGCCGCGCGTGACCTCGCCTGCCTAGCGGTGCACGCCCTCGACATCCGCACAGGCATCGCCGACATCGAACTGAAGCTGACCCCGACGGCCGGGAGGGCGCGGACGGAAAGAGGCGGTACCGGAGCTCCGGTACCGCCTCTTTCGTCCGCATCGCCCCCTCCACACGCTCCGCGCTTGCCGGCGGTGAAGCGCGCGAGATTGGCGCGGAGCCGGAGCGCCTCGGGGTCGCGGCCGCGACGACTACGCGGTTGGTCGCCGGATCGTTCAGGAGCATGGCGAGCCGGCGGAAGGTGAGGTCTCCCAGGCCTACCAGCATGATCAGCGGCTTGTCCTGGCCTGTAGGTGTCAGCATGTGCACCACTTCACTGGGTCGGTGTTCGCAGGGCACGGGACCAGGACGGTTCACCGTTGCAGGACGGCCGGGCAGTGCTCGCGGCGGTCGGCCGCCGCGCGCCGCTCGACGTCATCCAGTGTCTGCTCGGGTCATCCGCCACGGTGTACACGCCGAGGTCGCGCAGGAAACCGCGCTGGTGAAGGCTTTCGATCAGCGCGACGAACGGGGGTTCCACGCTTCATCCACGTTCACCAGGACGAGGGAGGCGCTCAGGACGCCCAGGGCCCTCATGGAGATCGCTTCCAGGACCTCGTCGAGCGTTCCGTAGTCACCGGGGAGCGCGACGAACCCGTCGACCTCCTCGATCATGCGCCGTTTGCGTTCCAGCAGGTCACCGGTGAGGATCAGCCGCTGTCCGGCAGTTCGTCCGCCGCCTGCTCCCGTAGCCGGAGGAAGTCCGGTATCAGTCCGACGATCGACCCGCCCCTCCCCCTCGACCCGCAGATGGAACGGGAGGCACTCATCCGTTCTCCTCACGCAGCGGCTCGCTTCCGTACGGGAGTCAAACGGAGGTTTGGCACCCCTCCTGCTCCGAGACTCCTCCGTCAATGTCACACCCGGCACCTACGCTGTTCCCGAGACTTGATCAAGGAGCAGCGCAGTGCGAATAGAGCGTCATCGAGTGGACCCAGCCGTCGTATCAGCTGCGCGCGAGGATTTCACGAACCGGATCGGTGGTCTGGTGCGGTCCATGTCGCGGGCCGACCGAATGGCCACTTACGAATGGCAGGCGATCGCCGAGGAGTTCCTCGACTACCTCGGCGCCCTCTCCGTCGAGACCCCCGACCTCGATACTCCGGAAGCCAGAGCCTCGCTCAAGGACGCCGCTGAGGCCGCGGCCGGCGCCGTCTCCTACGCCGCGTATCACCCGTACTGCACCTTCCAAGTCACCCTGCGGTACGTGAATTTTGGCATGAGCTACGACCCAGGCGAGGATGCCCCAGAGGAGAGCGTCACGACCTGGGAGTGGATCGACGCGCTCTGCTTGGCTGTGCTCGGGGACAAGGCCAAGTGGCACGGTGAAGCCTTCCACTTCGCCCGGCAGAAGTTCGCCGACCAGATGAGGGGAACGCCCGCCGGGGAGCTTGCCACCGGGCTGACGGCCGTGGTCCTTGGCGACGACGAGGAATACCCACCGAGCGCCCAGGCCGCGCTGCGCGCCGTCGATGCGGCCCTGGCTCGGGTACGTATCCGCGCAGAGGCAACCGACGAGCCGCTGATGGACCGGCCGGACAGCGTGGCGCTGCGTGCGTTGCGCGCCTTGGCCGCGGTGGACCGGGATGCCTTCAATGGCGCGCTCTACGAACTCCTGGTCAAGCACGCCTCCCTGCACGGCCCGTCGACCTCACCGAGATCATCCGGGTCAACGAGGTCACCAAGGACCCTTCTCCCGCTGGTCCCCCTCGCCCTTGCGGCGCTGGCGCACCGGACCCTGGGCTGGGCACCTGCCGTTGACACCGACTAGCTCCCGCATGCGTTGATCACCGGCTTCGCGACCCGAGGGCCCCGGGTCGCGGACTTCGGCCGAGCCGCGACCGGACGCGGTCGCCGCGCTCGCCGCCGTGCCCTGCTGGTGGAACGGCCGGACTGTGAGCGGACCGTGGACCCGGAGACCGAGGCCATGTACGAGGAGGAACTCCGCGAGGCGTTCACGCCCGCCGAAGGAAGGCCCCTTGACGTCTCGCAGCTCGACTGGGCCCTGAGCGATCAGGAATGCCTGTTCAAGTGGCGCTCGGGTGACCCCGGCGGCGGTGTCACGGACGCCCAGCTCGCGACCTTGCGGCTGGCTTTACAGATGGGGGCGGCGCTCTTCCGCATCGCCCTGGCGGAGCCGGGCACCGAGGTAGAGGTGACGATCGACGGCCGTACGTTGCGCTACCCGGCCGAACGGGGCGAAGAAGCCGGCGCCCACAACTGGCACAGAGCCACCGCCCTCGCCCTGATCACAGGAGTACATGAGGACCTGGCTCCACTGGTCCTGACCGGACCCGCCTTCGTCCGGCCGGACGGCTCCGCCTTCGCCGCGTACCGCGAGGCCCTCCACGCCTATCTCAAGGGCACCGAGCCCGAAGCGGTCGCTCGGCGGGCGCTGGAGCAGGCGGAGAAGGCCGAAGACTGGGGCTTCGCCTTGCCGCCAGCCGTGCTCCTATCGCAGCTCGTGGAGGGCGATGAGGAGAGCTTCAACCTGGCCCTGGCCGACGCGCTCGAAGCCCACCGCGACTACTACGAGGTCGCCGACCGCGCCGACCGCCCGGATGTCTCCATCAACCTCGACATCCTCGCCCTGACCTGCCACGCCCGTCGCCACGGATGGGCCATCCGCGTCGAGTCCCCCTATCTTCCGCAGAGGCTCCTGCGGCTCGCTCAGCCCCTTTGACACTCCAGCCTCACATTGTGAGCTTCATGTCTGATTCGTCGTTTCTGACTCGTCGTTTGCCGACGGTAATGGCTGTCCTCGGCGGGAGCCTGGTGGCGGCGTCGTCAGGCAGAGAACGGGGCCGGCACATTTCCTGACCCAAGAGTGTGGTCATGGCCTCCTGCAGCCATCGCCCGGGGAGAACTTGGCAGGGTGGCGCATCGCCAGGCTCACCATCTCCTTGGGGGTGTACGTGCGGAACCGCTGGGCCCGATAGCCGTCCGCGCTTCGCAACGCGGGTATCCCCGGGCCTACATCGAGGATGCCGCTGGTGTGCTGCAGCAGCTGCCGCACGGTGATGTGGCTGCCGTCGTTGCCGTTGCCCTGGACCACTCTCGGCAGTTATTAAGCCACTACTCGACGGTGTTTTCCCGGGATCGTCATCCTTCGCCGACGAGTTGCAGCACAACCGTGGTGGTAAAGGTCTTGGTGGCACTGCCGATCCGGAACCTGCCGTCCCTCCCCCGGCATCGGCCTCCTTGTATTCAACACCGCCGTCCCGGCGTACATGTTTCAGGAACCGCCAGGCTGTGGCCCGACAACTGTGTCGCCCCCGGAACCAGCAGTCGACGGCCATCCACCAGCGGAGGGGGGATGCTGGGCCTCCCCCGACCGGCCCCCGACCCGCAAGGTCACCATCGACGGCCGGTGAGCGGGATCAGCATTCGTACGGTGGGAGATCCCGCATGGTCAACAGCCCCCGAACGCAGCCCAGAGCGTCCCGTGGCGCCCCCGCGAGTTCATCGACGACAACACTGCAGCCCGACCAGGTGGCACCGCACTCCTCGACCATGCTTCGAACGGCCGCAGCCTGGCTTCCGGTCTCGATCCAGTCGTCAACCAGAACAACACGGTCTCCTGGCCCCAATGACGAACGTTGGAGCCGCAGAGTGTGCCGAAGGTTTCTGTAATCAGGGGTGGATTTCCGCACAAGTTTGTCGCCGGGGAAGATTCCCTCTTCCTTCTGGACAGGAACGAAACCCACCCCGAGGTCAACGGCAGCGGCACCCCCCAGTAGAAATCCCCGCGACTCGATACCCACAACGGCCGTGACCTGCTCGGCCCGGAACGGTGCGGCGAGGGCTGCCACCACCACGGCCAGAGCCTCGGCGTCCCGGAAGATCGCCCACACATTCGCGTGACCGCCGATCCAACGGAAGTGCTGAAGCGCCAGATCGCGTGCCTTCGTAGACATGAGCGGCAGTCTTGCGGCCGGCCGAGCATGACAGCAAACCGTTATTGAGTGTCAAAAACCCGGCGACGTCGACGATCATCCCCGGGATACTAGTCGCCCATGGATGAGGTCAGAGTCGTCGTCGCCCATTCCGAGCGCGCGACCCTGCGCGTCGGTGATGTGTTTCTGAAGGTGGACGCCGATCAGTCGCGCATCGACGTCGAGGTCGAGGCCGATGTCCCTGGCGCCGGTCCCGACCCCGGAGACTCCTGTGGCGCAAGCCGCCCGTGCTCGCGCTCGGCGCCGCCGGGGACGACGCTCGGGCGCCTCGGTGGGCCGTCGACCGGGTCGCCGGCGGCGTGGGCCGCGGCAGGTGCCGCCATCCGGAAGCTGCACGAAGACGCCCCTGCCGCCACGGCCGGGCCGGCAGGCCGGAGCGTCGTCGCACTGGCGGCGGAACTCGACGCCGAGTGCGAGTTGCTCGTGACGAACGGTGTCCTGCCCGTGGACCTGGTCACCCGCAACCGCCAGGTCGCCGAGGCCGCACTCCGGCCGTGGACTGCGGCGTTCACACACGGCGACCTGCAGATCGCGCACGTCTTCGTCGACGGCGACGAGGTCACCGGCATCATCGACTGGTCCGAGGCGGGCCGAGGTGACGCCCTGTACGACCTCGCCACCTTCACGCTCGGACATGAGGAGCACCTCGAGGACGTCCTCGCCGGGTATGGCACCGACATCGACCTCGGTGTGATCCACGCGTGGTGGTCGCTGCGAAGCCTGTTGGCGGTTCGCTGGCTGATCGAGCACGATTTCGACCCGTTCGCGCCGGGCTGCGAGGTCGATGTGCTGAGATCCCGTATGTGAGACGACGCGGACCTCCCACCCGCTGCGAGTGCGTTCTGACGCATCGAGCAGACCCCATCTCCTGCCGTATCTCCTGCCGTGCGTCACCCGCCCTTACTCCGGACTAAGACCTCATTTCACTTGGTGAGCCTGCGGTGACATATGAGGATCGCGGCGATGGCGGTGAAGGCGAGGAAGTGTTCCGGCTTGCGTTCGTAGCGGCGGTGGAGGTGTCGGCAGCCCGACAGCCAGGACATGGTCCGCTCCACGACCCAGCGGTGCCGGCCTAGGCATTGGGATGACTCGATGCCCTTGCGTGCGAGGCGGTGCCGGATACCGCGGGAGGCGAGCCAGCGCCGCAGGTGGCGGTAGTCGTAGCCTTTGTCGCCGTGCAGCTTGCCGGGCCGTCGGCGGCGCGGGCCTCGACGAGAACGGATGGGCGGAATGCCGCGGACCAACGGGATGAGGGCCTGGCTGTCGTGGAGGTTGGCAGCGGATATGCCGACCGAAATGGGCAGGCCCTGGCGGTCCACGATGAGGTGGATTTTCGATCCCTTCTTGCCGCGGTCGGTCGGATTCGGTCCCGTCAGCTGCCCCCTTTGAGGGCCCGGACGCTGACGGAGTCGATCGCGCACCGCGACCAGTCGAGCCCGCCCCGGGCGCCGAGTTCGTCCAGGACCAGGCGGTGAAGCTTGGCCCATACCCGGGCCTCGGTCCACTCGGTGAACCGCCGGAAGGCAGTGACCCCTGACAGCCCGAACCCTGGCGGAAGTTGGTTCCAGGTGCAGCCCGAGGTGGCCACGAAGACGATGGCGGCCAGGACCTCACGGTCCCCTCTTCGGCGGTGTCCTCCGCCCTGCGGGCGAACCGGTGCCGGTGGCACCACCCGCTGAAACAACGTCCACAGCTCTTCCGGCGCCATCCGCTCGACAAGCGCGGCAGTCATCACCCCAGACTGCCGCAAGATCACGCCAAGTGAAATGGCGCCTAAGTGCGGTGGGGAGCGTGCGGCTCCGCACCGAAGAAGACCCAAAGCCCTGCCCGCTGGGCGGCGGGCGGCGGGCGGCGGCGAGCGCCCCCTGGAGCCGCCACGCCCCCAATTCCCTCAGCTCGCCCGCCGCCCAGGGGCGGCGACGTCCTACTACGTACGCGGCGAATGCGGGGACGCCCTGGCGTCCCTGACGGCCCCGACGTGGGCCGCCACGACACGGGCCGCCACCGAGTGGCGAAGCCGGGCGCGATAGTTTCATGGCCGTGACGACGAACTCCCGCAGGCACACCGTGGATTCCGCCGACCATCCCGCCATATCCGCAGGCCAGGGGCGCACCGCCCGGGTGGCCGCCGACATCACTGTCGCGATGGCACCTGTCGTGATGTTCGCGGTACCCGTGGTCCTGGTCCGGGCCGGGGTGATCAGTGACGCATTCCTCTTTCTGAACATGGTGTCGCTGTTTGTCAGCAGCCTGGTGGCGGCCTATGCCCATATGGGCTGGCACGCCCGCCCGCACGACGGCGACCTCCTCTCCGCCCGTACCCTCACCGGCCGGCACACCGTCGACCTCGCCCGGCTCACCAAGGTCGGCCGCCTCGAAGTGCCGGGCCAGACGCGCACGGATGACCGGTTGATCCTGTCGGACGCCCACGGCGTACGGCTCATCCTGAACAACCTTCGCGGCGGAGACGAAACCGTCGACGCGTTGGTGCGCAACGCGCTCCTGAAGCGGCCCCCAGGTTCGGGAGTGGTCATATCGGACCGAGCCGCCGAACGCCTCGACCTGCAGGCCGAAGTGGCCCGCCCACACGGCCGCTTCCGGAAGGGCCGCAAGATCCGCGAGGGGCTCATCGGCTTCCTGCCCCTGCTGTCCGTCTTCGTGGTGGCCCCGGTGGCCATCGGCCTTCTTGCCTTGGCCCTGACGCTTGCCGACGCCATCTGAGCCGGGGCAGCACGCCCAGTGTGACCCGTGCCTGACGGAGGGGGGAGGTCGTCGGACCCAAGGCTTAACGGCTTCCACGGCTTCCGCAGCTTCCACGGGTGGGGTGCGTTGCTCCTGACCTCACTCCACCAGAGCCGTACGGAGGAACCCGAGGATCTCGGCCTGTGCAGCCTCAGCCTGTGGTTCTATGCCGGGCAAAGCGAGGAACCCGTGCTTCGCGCCCGGGTATTCGGAAAGCCGCACGGACGTTCCTGCCGCGCGCAGCCGCTCGGCGTAGCGGCGGCCGTGGTCGGCGACCGCGTCCTGGGTGGGCACCACCACGAGTGCCGGTGTGAGGCCGCTCAGGTCGTCCGCGTACAGCGGCGAGACGGCGTCGGCGTCGGATCCCGGTGGGACGGCGAGCTGCTGGAAGAACCGCAGTAGCGGCAGGGCCCGGGTGGGGGCGTACGCGTACTCCGCCATCGAGGCGTAGTCGAACATCGTCTCGGTCACGTCGACCACGGGGTTGACCAGTACCTGCGCCCTGAGTTCCTGGCCGGTCTCCCGGGCCCGGATGGCCGTCAGGGCACTGATCAATGCGCCACAGCTCTCGCCGAACACGGCTGTGCGTGCCGGGTCGACGCCCCACTGCGCGGCGTGGCGCACCACGTGTCGAGCACGTCCCAGCCGTCGTCGGCGGCGTTCGCAAGTGGGTTGCCGGGGGCGAGGAGGCGGTGCTCGACCGAGACGACGAGAGCCGGCAGTCGGGCGGCGAGGTGACTGTTGGTCCAGTCGCACTGCACCGCCGTGCCCACGAAACCGCCTCCATGGACATGGACCACGAGGGGCAGGTCGGCTCGGGCCGCGGCTTCGCTCTCCCCCGTCCGTGTCGGCCGGTAGACCCGGACCGGTAGGTCGCGGCCGGGCAGCGCAATCTGCTGCCAGTCGATCGTGGCGCCGGGGTCCGGCTCTCCGAGGATCGCCCGCGCCGCGCTGGAGGCCCGGAAGCGGTTCTCCGCGTCGCGGTAGACGAGCAGTTCCTCGGTCGTGATCGTCGCGAAGTCCGGCTCGGGCGGCCGTATCGCGGAATTGGCAGTGGTCTCGCTCATGTGTCCTTCTCCCCTCCCGGCCAAGTGCCGGGTGTGTCCTCGTGGTTCGAAGCGCGTTGCCCTCATTATGCACGCACCGCGTGCATCGCCAAGTGCACAGGTAGACTCAGCACGGAACGAGGGGGACGAGAGGGGCAAGATGACTGGCCGACGGCGATGGTCGACCGAGGAGATCCTGGACACGGCGGCGGAACTGCTGCGCACCAGCGACGCCGAGTCGTTCAGCGTGCGCAAACTCGCCGCAGCGCTCGGAACCGACTCCTCCAGCATGTACCGGCACTTCCGCAACAAGACCGAGCTGCTGCGCGCGGTTGCCGACCGGATCTTGCTGACCGCGATGGACGGCTACCACCCCGAGGGCGACTGGAAGCAGCGCGTCACCGCCCTGGCCCTGCGCCTACGCGAAGCCTTCGGCGAGCAGCCGCAACTCGCCGGGGTGTGGGGACGCTTCGGCTCCGGCGGCACCGGGTCCCGTTTGGTCATGGAGGAGCTGCTGCAGGCCCTGCGCACGTCCGGCCTGCCCGATGAGGAGGTTCCGGCGCGCTACCACCGCATCGTGATCCTCGTCGCCGCGCTGATCGCCTCGGAGGCCGGGATCGGTACCCTCACACCCAAGGAGTACGAACAGGGGATGGAGCAGTTCCGTGTCGCGGTGCTCGGCGCCGACCCGGAGCGCTTCCCCGCCCTGTCCCACTTCGCCCGCGACATCCGCCCCCTCGGAGTGGACCGCCAAGCCGCGTTCGAAGAGATCCTCGCCGCCCAACTCGCCCATATCGAGGCACAGATGCCTTGACATTGCGTGCCGGATTGTCGGCGCGCAGCCCTCGGGTTACGAGACGGCAGGGCTTGGCGGGGCGTCCGGCGCCTCCACGGAGAACACCTTCGGCGAGGTTGCGGCGTCCCGCTGACCCGCTTAGCCGCAGGCCCCGCACGCTGTGGAGGCCTCAGGTCTCCACAGCGGGCCGCCGCTCCGTTCCGCTCTCTCCGCGCAGTCCAGGCGCAGCGCCGCGAGCCGCGGGTAGCGCTCGCTGCGCTCCGCGAGCTGCGGTCCAGCTCCTGCATGAGACGCTCGGTGCGCTTGTCGAGGTCCAGTTCGTCGAGGATGCGGTCGACCTCGGCGAGCAGCGCGCCGTGCAACTGCCACTGCCTGGGGTGTTCCTGTACGTCCTCCAGCAGCATCTCGGCGACCCGGTCACGGGTGGCCCGGCTCGCGGCCAGGGCGGCGGTCAGCCGCTCCTCGGCCTGCTCCGCGTTGGCGGCGACCTGGGTGGTGATCAGCCGGGCGAAGCTCTCGATGGCGTCGGCCAGCTGCTCGAACAACTCGTGCAGGCCCGCCGACACGTCCGGCGGGAACAGAGACTCGTTCGTACGGAATTTCGCCAGGTCGGTCAGGCTGCGGGTCAGCACCCGCAGCACCACCGCGCAGATCTCCAGGGTGTCCAGCCCCGTCCGTAGCACCACCCGGGACAACAGCCCCTCCCGTACGCGCGGATTCATCCGCAGGCTGTCCTCCGCCTGCCGCAGCGAGGCGTCGACCTCCACGATGTCGTGGTCCAGGCGCCGCGCCTCGTGCAGCCGGGCCGCCGCGTGCGGGAACGGGAGGTGGCCCTTGGCGATGTCCGCGCCCATTGAGCGGAACATGCTGCCCATCCCGCGGGCCAGCCCGTCGATGGATGCCCCCGCCGGCTGCGTCCACACCGGGGGCGCGAACAGCAGATTGAACAGCAGGCCCACCCCGGCGCCGATCAGCGTCTCCAGGACCCGGTGCCAGGCCGCCGACGTGGCCTGGGAGACCCCCAGGACCAGCATCGCGCTGATCGCCACCTCAGGAACGAACTCGTTCACCCGTACGAAACGACCGATGATCAGCGAGGTGAAGATGGTCAGCCCCAGGCTCCACCAGGTCAGCCCGACCAGGGCGGTGAAGCCGATGGCGATGAGGACACCGACGACGACGGAGTTCACGCGCCGGATACCGGTGGTGAGGGTCGCGTACAGGGTGACCTGCACGACCAGGAGCGCGGTCAGCGGGGCCGTCAGAGGAGCGGGCTGCGCGGGCAGGACCATCAGGGCGACGCTGAAAGAGATGACGGCGGCGGCCGTGGAACGCAGCGTCTGCACCGCGACGGGTTCGGTGGTCCGCCGCACCAGTTTGATTACGGGGGCTGATACATCCGGCATCCCATTCAGGTGCCCGATCATGAGCCCCTCACCACACTTCAGCCCCAGGAACCCCTCGAACGCCGTTTCGCACTACCCGTCACGTGTCGTCGCGGCCAAGCTACGGCCGACACCTGGCCGCCGACCGCCCCCGACCTCCTCACCGCGGGGGCACGAGAAACCCACTCGGGTCTCGGTGCCCCTTGAGGCATCTCCCCCCACACACGCATCCCGCGCAGCCCCCGAACCGAAGCCGACGCCAAGCCCTCACACGTCACGCCGGCTCCGACCCGAGGCGGGAACACCACGACCTGGTCCTCACGCCATCAAGGAAGATGGCCGACATGGACACCCACGGAAGCCGGTCCCTTGAAGCCCTCGTGCACTGGAACGGCGACCTCAGCGAACTCACCCGAAGCACCCGAAGCGCCCGCCATTGCAGCGCCACTCTGCTGGTCACCTTCCGTCCTGACCACGCCGCGGCCGCCGTGAAGAAGGTCCTCGCTGGACTTGCCGACCCGAGCCAGCTCGTCGATTGGGCGCAGGCCGTGCACTTCGAGGAGCAGGTGGATATCGAGGAAGAGCACCAGGACCTGCTGACCCAGTTCCTCGTCGAAATCTCAACCCCGGAGCTGTTCGTACCGGTCACCCGTGAAGTCTGCCGACGATGGCTGCACGTCCTACAGGCATCAACAGCTTCCGGTTCCGGGTCAGCCCAGGATGCGCTCGACCGCCCACCTGCGCCGCAGGACCACGCAGCGGCCCGCGGCCCGTACACCCCTCCCGCCCCGGTAAGCGGCGCTGCGGATGCCGCGCATGGCGGCGCGTAGGAGCATGGACGCATGGACGATGACAACGGCGTCGCCCCAGCTGTCCGGGATAGGGAGGCCCAGGTCGATGCGGGCAGCATGGCCGCGGGCGACGCGAGACCTTTGGTTCAGGCAGTGCGCGGAGATGTCACCGGCCGCGGCTGGCACCTGATGCCTCCGGCCGCGGTCTCGCAATGTGTGAGCGCCGATCCTGCCGGGTGGGAACGGTTCGCCGCACACTGGGACGACCTGGCGACAGATCCGTACGCGGCAGAGAAAGGTACGCGCCGCCTCCGGCGTTACGGACGGTTCCTGCTGTCCCGGGCCGGCGAGGTCAGGCCCTTGGACCACGAGACGTTCGTGCAGCCCGAGAACAGCAACCCCCTCTACGTGGATGTCGAACGCCATTTCGAGCCGCTGACTGAGGCGTTTCGGGCGGAACCGGTTCTGTACGCGCTGATCCGGCTGCTCGGTGACGTTGCCGGGGGCCTGGACGATACCGATGAGTGGATCGTCAGGGTCCATCCCTTCCGCGTGGTCGCGCAGGCGGATGGCCTGGCACAGCCCACCCCTGAAGGCCGGCACAAGGATGGCGTCACTCTGGTGTCCTCGCTGCTGATCGGCCGTGAGAACGTGACCGGTGGCCGCAGCACCGTCTATGACGCGGACGGCCGTGAGATCGCGGACGTCACGCTCAGCGAGCGCGGCACCCTCCTGCTGAGCGACGACCGGGCGACCTGGCACGCCGTCTCGCCGGTCCACCCGCAGGACACCGGCCGCCCCGGCCACCGCGACGTCCTGGTGACGACGCTCACGGCCCGCTGACCTCACCCCGGGGCCCACTCTCACGGGCGGTGGCCAGCACGAGCTGGTCCACCACCTCCTGCGGTCCGGCCCCGCCCGCAGCCCAGGCCCGCTGCCGGGCCGCTCCGTCACCGCGGTCGGAGAGCCGAGCGAAGAGAGCCGCCACCTCGTCCAGGTCCCCGGCCTCCTCCAGCGCGGCCGCAGGAGAGTCAACGACTCCTCGGCCAGGGCCGCCAGGGGCCGGTAATGACCGGTGACCGGATCGAAGCCCTCGCCGTTCCATCCGTCACGGGCGGCCCGCCAGCACGCGGCCCGCAGCACTTCGCCCTCCCAGACAGGACCCGGGTCGCCACGCCGCGCCCGGGAAGCGGCGGTGACGGTGAGCGCGCGCAGCAGAACGGCCACCGCGACGGTGTCGTCGAGATCGTGCAGCACGTCCATCGCGCGGACCTCCAAAGTGGGCAGTCGCGGGTTGGGCCGCAGGTCCCAGAACGGCGTGGCCGCATCCAGCATGGCCTCGGTATCCGCGATGGTCACGGCCAGCCGCTCGTGCTCCCGCCACGACGCCGCGTACGGCGGGGGCCCCAGGCAGGGGAAGCGGCTGCGGATGACAGACCGCCAGCTGGCATAGCCGGTGTCACGGCCGCGGTCGAAGGGCGAGTTGGCGCTCAGCGCGATGAGCAGCGGCAGCCAGGGGCGCAGGTGATTGGCTGTCAGGACGGCGAGTTCGCGGTCGGGCAGGTGGACGTGGACATGGAGGGCGCTGATGGCGAAGTCGTCCAGCATGCTCCGGTACTGCGCCCGTCCCGCTTGATAGCGCGGATGGTCGGCCACCTGCACCGGCCCCGCCTCCTGCATCACTGCCGTACCCGACGCACACAGCTCGGCCCCTTCGGCACGGGCCGCCGCGACCAGTGCTCCGCGCACCCGCTGCAACTCCCCGCGCAGCTCACCCGCGGACCGGCACGGCGGCGTGCGCCCTTCGACCTGGCACAGGGCGAACTCCTTGGTCACCAGCTCACCCACCTCTTGGGCGGCGCGCTCGGCCACTGCTGGTCCGGCCGGGACGAGGAAGCGCGTGTGCGGGTCGACGAGGAAGAACTCCTCTTCCACCCCGATCGTCGGTACGGCAACGGACGGGTCGTAAGACGGTGGGGATACGTTCACGCCGTCCAGCATCGCGAAAACGCGGCGCTGCGGGGGCCGCCACGCGCATACAGGCATGGTGACGTCTTCTGCCGACCGGGGGACTACTCCGTGCGGTGGAAGCCCGGCTCGATGTCGTTCTCGCGGCGGACGATTGCGGGTCGTCATCGCTGGTGACGACCCATGAGGGCTGGCCGCCTAGCGTGTTCTACGTGATCGGGGGCGCCCGGTGGCGGCCTCGCGTCAGCGGCAGCCCCGGCATTCGGCGGGCATCCCGCCTTCCGGTCGCTCCCTTCACGCCGACACGGAGACCCCACAGGCACATGACCAGCTTTGGCATGCCCAGAACACTTCCAGGTCCGGTCGCCCCGGTGGCCCTCACCCTGCTGCTCGGCCTGTGGGGGATCACGCGCGAGAACAGCATGTGGCGCGACGAGGCGGCGACGTGGCAGGTGGCTCACAGGACCGTCCCCGAGATCTGGCAGTTGCTGCACCAGGTCGATGTCGTCCATGGCCTCTACTACCTGTTCATGCACGGCGTCTTCGCCGTTTTCGGAGACAGCCTCGTCGCACTGCGGCTGCCCTCCGTCCTCGCCATGGCCTGCGCCGCGGCTCTCGTCGCCTCGCTGGGCACCCGGCTGGCCGGCCGGTGCGCGGGGCAGGCCGCAGGCCTCGCCTTCGCCCTGCTCCCGGCGGTCCAGCGGTACGCGCAGGAGGGACGGTCGTACGCTCTGGTCACGGTCTGCGTGGCCGCGGCCTGCTGGCTGCTCGTCGCGGCGGTCGACAGCCCGGGCACTGGCCGCTGGGCGGCCTACGGCGCGGCGGCTGCTCGTGGCCGCGCTGCTCAACTGGTTCTCGCTCCTCGCGCTGTGCGCCCACACGGTGACGATCGCTCTCGCCCGGCCGCCCCGCGCGACCGTCCTGCGGTGGGCGGGCGCGGCGTCCGCCGCCGTCACCGGCGCGCTGCCCCTCATACTCGTGAGCGGGCAGCAGTCACAGCAGGTCGCCTGGATACCCCCGATCAGCCGCAGCACACTGCTCGGACTGTCGCTGACGCTGCTCGTGGGCGCGCTCTGCGCCTGGGCCGCACGGCGAGGACTCCACCCACCCAAGAGCACGCGGCTCCCGCTCACCGCGCTCACCCTGCCGCTGCTCGCGCTCCCTCCACTCCTACTGCTTGCCGCGTCTCTGGCCCGCCCCATCTACCTGGACCGCTACGTCCTGTTCACCCACCTCGGCCTCGCTCTGCTCATCGGCGCGGCCTGCCAGACACTGGCCTTGCGCCTGCGCACCCACATGCCGCCCTACCGAACCACCGCCGTGCTCATCACCCTCGCCTTTCTCGGACTGCTCCCCTTCCAGCTGTCGCTGCGCGGTGCGACCGGCCGGATCGACGACGTCGTATCCACGGCCGAGAACGCCGCCGCGGTCCGGCGAGCGGGCGACGCCGTGCTGTTCATCCCCGCGGCCCGCCGCGACACGGCCCTTGTCTCGCCGACCGCCTTCACCGGCACGAAAGGTCGACGCTGCTGCACCGCCCTGTGGAATCCGGCACCTTGAACGGACAGGAAGGCACCCCCGAACAGATAACGCACGCCCTGCTCACGGCAGGCCGCGTCGTGGTCATCAGTGACGCGGGCGCCGCATCGGCCGCCACGTCCCGCGACCGGGCCAAACGGCGCGCTCTCGATGCACACTTCGTCCGCTGCGATCAAACCAGCGAACGAGGGCGAACGGTGACGGTTTACGAGCGCCGCGACAACAACCTCCCCATGAGGACTCATGAGGACGAGGGCGCGCACATCACTTCGCGGGGCGTTCGTTCGGTCCGCGTGCCGCCTTTCCCGTACGGGTGATCTCTGCGCACCCGAATGCCTCCCCGCTGGAATTCCCGCTGGTGGCAGTGCTGCTGGTCAGCGGACGTACCAAGCCTTCGTGACCGACCTCGGCGGGCCAAAAGTCTGTTCATCACCGCGCATGGTAGGCAGTCACTCCTGAAAGCATCCGTGCTGCCGATTACGCCGTGCCGACCCACCCGAGGAATTCCCCCATGGAGCGAAAGCCGCCGACTCAGGGGCTGAGCGAAGTCGGCCTTACCGCTCTCTGGGTCCTGCATCACCGCAGCGTGTACCTGCACGACCCCGTCGCCGAGCGCGTCCTGCGCAGCATTGAGGGCAGGCAGGAAACACTGGGGCCCGCCATGGGCCGTCGTACCGCGACCATGACCCACTACTTCGCGCAGCGCGCCGCGCTCTTCGACGCCGAGATCCGACGATTCGCGTCCCGCCATTCAGATCCTCAGGTCGTCGCCTTGGGAGAGGGACTGGAAACACAGTTCTGGCGGGTGGACGACGAAAGGCTGCGCTGGATCAGCGTCGACCTGCCTGACGTCATCCGCTTGCGGCAGACCGTGATGCCGCCCTCGGAGCGAATCACCCACGTGGCCTGTTCAGTGCTCGACACACGCTGGATGGACCAAGCTTGGTGCGACCGGCCGCTGTTGATCACCGCCCAAGGGCTGTTCATGTACCTGAGATCTCGTGAGGTCACGGCGTTGCTCCGCGCGTGCGCGCACAGGTACCCCGGTAGCACTTTCCTTTTCGACACCTCGCCGTGGTGGTTCCTCGCCCTGTCCCGGGTCGGCGGAGTGCGCTGCGGGCAGTTCCGCATTCCCCCCATGCGCAGCAGCCTGTCACCGGCCGGCCTGGCGCGGCTGCGGTCACGTCTGCCTGCCGGCACTTCCGTGACGCATGTACCCGCGCAGAAGAGCCGCGGCCCCTTTCGGGTATTTCACCGCTACGGCCACCGAATTCCCCTCGTCAGTGGGTGCGTACCCGCGACCGTACGCATCAGATTCCCGGGATAGTGAGGGGTAAGGGGTGTGGGGCGCCCGCTGTGGTAAGGCCGGGGCACAGCAGGCTGCCTGCGGGCCGGAATCAGCAGGCCGCCAGGTGCCGGGCCAACTCCCGCTCCCGCGCGGCCGCCACTTCCCATTGCCGATACGGCAGCAATGCGATTGACGCCGCAGTGTCGTTCCTGAACCATTCTGGGCCGTGACGACGCACACCGTTCATGACGGACCTCCCCACGGGCAGAGTCCTTCTGCCGACCGCCCGCTCGCCCTGATCACCGGGGTGGGCCGCACCGTAGGTATCGGCGCGGGCATCGCCCGTCGGCTGGCCGCATCGGGCTGGAACATCGCCTTCACCTACTGGACCCCCTATGACGACCGTATGAGCTGGGGCAGCGAGTCGGGTGCGGCCGAAGTGATCAGCCAGACTCTCGTCGGACACGGCGCCTCCACCACCGCTATCGAGGCGGATCTCGCCGACCCGGAGACCCCGGCACGTGTCTTCGACAAGGTCGAGCAGCGGATGGGCGGTGTCACCGCGCTGGTGATGAGTCACTGCGAGTCCGTCGACTCCGGTCTGCTCGACACGACCGTCGAGAGTTTCGACCGGCACTTCGCCGTCAACGCGCGCGCCACCTGGCTGCTCATCCGCGAGTTCGGACGCCGCTTCGCAGCAGAACGGGGCACCGGCCGAATCGTCGGGCTCACCAGTGATCACACGGTCGGCAACCTGCCCTATGGGGCCAGCAAGGGGGCCATGGATCGCATCACCCTGGCCGCCGCCCACGAACTCGCCCACCTCGGTGTGACCGCCAACGCGATCAATCCCGGGCCGGTCGACACCGGCTGGATGCCCGAGGACGTCCGGGAACACTGCATCCGCAGCACCCCGCTCGGCCGGCTGGGCACTCCCCAGGACACCGCACACCTCGTGGACTTCCTGTGCTCCAAAGAGGGCCAGTGGATCAACGGCCAGCTGTTGATGAGCAACGGTGGCCTCTCGTAGGAGGACCAGCACAAAGGCCGTACCTGTGTGCCCGCGTGCCTGCGTATCGAGCGCGGCGGATGGTCACGGGCCACGCCCAGAACGCCCTTCAGCCTCCTTCAGCACGTCTTCCTGTACGGGACTTCCGGAACGTACGTCCGCCAGTCGGCGGCCGGGACACCCCCGCCGGAGCGCTCGCACACGGCCTTGGCGACGAGACCGGGCTCGACGGGATACGTGTGAGGCCGGGTGTGCGTGCCGCGCGCCGTCAGGGTTCGTCCATCGTCGCTGAAGGTGAGGGACGTGGCGGCGTCTCCTGTGGTGAGCAGGCCACCGCCCAGGGGCTGCGTCGATGCGGTGTCCCAGAGTTGTACGGTGCCGCCGGCCGCGACGGCCAGAATGCGGCCGTCGGGTGAATAGGCCAGCGCGGAGATCGGCCGGGGTCCGCCCTCCCCCGCGTCGTCGGCGGGGATTCCGGCGAACATGCTGAGGCGTCGTTCGACCGCCCGGTCCCAGAGAGTGACCCAGCCCGTCTCATCCCCGGTCGCCACCCGGTCGACGGTGTCCGGGCCGACCGCGACGGAGGTCAGCCGGCCGTCGGACAAGCTGCCCGCGCCAGGGCGTTGGGGTGTGGTCTTCTTGTGGGCGCGGCTCCGCCAGCCGGGGTCCAGGGCGTCTCCGAGGTGGAGGGCCCGCGCCACCGAGGCCGAGGCGGTCTGTCGCTCCATGTAGCGGATCATCTTGCGGTTCGGGTCCAGACGTACCTCGTTGACGCTCCGGCCCTTGAGGGGGTACCGGTAGACCGGTTCGGCGAGGTCGCTGACGCGTCGAACGAGGATGTGCTGGTCGTCCACGGTGATCAGGAACTTCCCGCCGGGGGTGACGTGGAACGACCCGGTCTTCGGAACGGACGGCAGCTCTGTTCGCGTGGCCAGGTTCCAGGTCCGTATCCGGTCATCGAGGACGATCATCAGGGTGTCCCTGCTCGGGTGGAGAGGGAGAGGGGGCACAGACGGTCCGCTGGAGGCATCGGCGTCCGCGCGGTCCCGTGGGCCGCAGGCCAGGCGGACGACGGAGGCCCAGCGGCCGGTGGTGCGCAGCCGTCGGGTGCTGCGGCCGTTGACGAGTTCCAGTTCCCGCGAGCCCGCGCAGACGGCGCGGAGCCGGTCGCCGGGGTGGTCGGCGGAGCGCAGGGCTTCTTCGGTCTCGCTCCGGGAGAGCTTGCGGTGCCGTCGCAGGTCCCACAGCCCGGTCCGACGGCTTTCGGACCAGAGACCGAGCGTGTCGGTGGTCGGTCCGAACGTCACCCCGAGGTCGGAGAGGGAGGCCGGGAGACGGGTCGACGCGCCGGACGTCACGTCCAGCAACTCCCACCCGGCGTGCGAGAACAGCAGGAGACGCCGGTTGTCGGAGGAGACGCCGAACACGCCCTGCTGCCTCTTGATGCGTGCCGTGCCGGTCAGTTGCCGGGTGTCCAGGTCCCACACGCGTACGCGCCCCGAACCGCCGGAGACCATCGTGCGGCCGTCCGAGCTGAGCTGGCGGAGGTCGGCGGTACGTGCGCCGGGTTCGGCGAAGGCGTCCTGTTCGCGCTGGGTCATGGCGCCCATGAGCGCGGCTCGCGCCTCCAGCGTCGGGCTGATCCGCCACGCGGCGACGCTCAGGCGCATGGCGGTCAGGGGATCGGAGTAACGCATGCTCTCGGCGGCCGACGCGAGACGGCGGGACGTGGCCTCGGCGAGCCGCTGCTCGCCGTCCTGGTTCCGCTGCCACGCCACCACTCCCGCGAGCACAGCGAGCACCGCGGCCACGGACAGGGCCGCACGCAGTCGGCGCAACCGTCTGGCCGTACGTCCTGCCAGGTGCTGCTCCTGAGTGCGCTGAGCGATGCCGGCGCTGAGGAACTCCCGCTCCACCGGCGTCAGTTCAGGCAGGGCGAGCTGTTCCTCGGCCATGGTCAGACGGCTGCCTCGGTACAGCGCGCCCGGGTCCTTGCCGAGATCGGCCCAGGCCTCGGCCGCCTCGGTCAGCCTTCGGTGGACGCGCAGGCGTTCGCGGTCCCGCTCGATCCAGTCGCGCAGCCGGGGCCAGCCGGTGATCAGCGCCTCGTGGGCGAGGTCGACGGTGTCCTCGTCGAGGATGATCAGGCGGGCGCGGGCCAGCCGGTCGAGGACGAGTGGGACCTCGCCCGGTTCGTCGGCCAGGTCGAGTTCGGCCCGGGCGGCGGGGCGGCGGGTGTCCGGTGTGCCCTCGCCCGGCGTGATCAGCCGCAGCAGAATCCTCCGGGCGCACTCGGCCTGCCGGTCGGAGAGCCGGGTGCAGAGGTCGTCGGCGGTGCGGGCGAGGGCGCCCTGGATGCCGCCCGCTGCCCGGTAGGCGGCCAGGGTCAGCGCGCGGCCCGTGCGGCGGCGCCAGGTCTCCAGCAGGGCGTGGGACATCAACGGCAGGCCGCCCGGTGTGTCGCCGACGTCGTCGATGATCCTCGCGGTCAGTTCGCGCTCGACGATCAGCCCCATGGCGGTCGCCGGTCTGACGACGGCCTGGCGCAGTTCGGCCGGGCTCATGGGTCCGACGAGTACGGTGGCGTCCCGCAACACCGCGGCCAGCGCGTGGTGTTCGGCGCAGCGGCCGAAGAAGTCGGCCCGCACCGCGAGGATCGCCCGCAGCTTGCGGGCGGGATGCGCCGCCTGTACCAGCAGGTCGAGGAAGGCCGTGCGCTCACCGAGGTCGGCGCAGAGAGTGAAGAGTTCTTCCATCTGATCGACCACGACGACCGTGTCCCCGGGGCCCTGGGCTGCCGTCATCAACCCGGCGTGGGCGGCGAGAGGGTGAGGTCCCGGGGTCAGGATTCTGATGGCCGCCGGTCGGCGGTCCGGGGAGTCTTCCTGCTGCAGGGCGGGGATCAGTCCCGCGCGGAGGAGGGAGGACTTGCCGCTACCCGAGGCGCCGACGACCGCGACCACCCGGTGGGCGCGCACCCGTTCGACGAGTTGAGCGACCAGTTGCTCGCGGCCGAAGAACAGTTCCCGGTCGCCGGGTTCGAACCGTGCCAGCCCTCGGTACGGTGCCCGCGCTTCCTCACCATGCGGTGGCTCCGCGGCCTTTTCCTCGGCCGCCGCGTGCCAGCGCTGCTCCCACTCGGCGGCATCCGCGCCACACGCCCGTACGTAGGCCAACGCGACCGGCAGGGACGGCAACCGCTCCCCGGCGGCTGCCCGCGACAGCGTGGCGACCGAGTAACCCGTGCGCCGGGCCATGTCCCGGTACGTCAGCGCCCCGGCCTCCTGGCGCAGCTTGCGCAGCTCGAACGCGAAACGCTGCACCGATCCGGCCGCCGGGTCCAACTCGCCTTCGCGACGCCCCATCTCGACCTCCCCCGTGGTCAATACGCGCATGAGAGCGGGCGGCCACCCTCCCACCCCGTGAGGCCGGTCGCAAAGCTCTGAGCAGCGTGTTCCAGCCTATTGCGGCCGGTGATCGCGGGCGCCGGCGTTTTGTTGCACGCGGCGCGACGGGGCTGCGCAACAACGAACCGACGGAGAAACCTGGTGCCTGCCTCCCCGGATGTCCCAGGGAGGAGTCCGTCAGACACGGGGGACGCCGTTCGTGTCCGTGGCCGCGATCCCCACGTCGATGAGAAGGAAAGAGGAGAACCATGCGCTCCCACAGGAAGATCGCCACGGCTCTGGCCGTCGGCACTCTGGCCGCAGGTCTGCTCACCGGCGGCGCCGGTACGGCCTCGGCGGACGTCTCCCCGATGGCCTGCTACGACAGGGCGAAGAACTTCAGCACGACCAACAAGGTCTGGCCGGCCTACCCCACCTGGGAGACCACCACCACTGCCTGCGCCGACATCAACGTGAAGGCGACGATCGGCGCGAATGTGCAGGCCTGCTTCTACCAGGGCGAGGGCGTGCCGCACAAGTGTTACCCGCAGCGCTGGCTCTCGCAGGGCGTGTGGGACACGGCCGTGACCGACGTGGCGAACGGCAAGAAGTTCTACCTGAAGTTCGACCGCAACACGAGCGGCAAGATCGCCTACTGACACACCAGGGGTGAGGGCTGTCGCGCGGCGGGCATGCGCCGCGCGCGACAGCCTGCTGCGCGTGGCCGAGGATCTGGCGGCGAAGTCGGCCGAAACCCGCGGCGATTCCGGTCAAAGCCCCACGCGGTGGCTCCGGTTGGCGTCAGGCCGGGTGGCCGGCGGTGATATCGCCCGCGTCGTGCAGCGTGAGAGCCGGCTGATGGCTCTGGTCGTCCGCGGCCGCCTTGGTGTGGGCGGCGATCGGGTCGAGGACGAAGGCGACGTGGTCGCCCCCGTCGTACCGGTCGTGGACGCGCCCGGTGAACCACGCGAGGGCATCGGTCAGTACGAGGGCCCCCTCTGGTCCTGCGCGCCACGCGAGGCCGTCGAACTTGTCGGTCTCGGCGCTGCAGAGGGAGCCGAAGCGCGTGGCGAGGTCGTGGCGGTTGCGGGGCAGCAGGTGGACGGTGAGGGTGCGTGCCGCCAGGGCGACGCGATAGGTGTGGTTGGCCTTGGAGAGCCACACGGCGAACCGCACGGGCTGCAGCGAGCACTGGCTCGCGAAGCCGACCAGCAGCCGGCTCGCTGTCCGTCCGCGGCCGCCGCGGTGACCACGTACACGGAGGGGTCCGCGAGTGCGGTGAAAGCCGCCATGTCCGCGTCGTCCATGTCCACCTGTCCCAAGGGTCGTTTCCGCCCGCCCGCTGACGGGCCGTTCACCGCCTACGATCTCAGCGTCCGCGCGCCAAGCGACGCCTGACACCCTTGTCACTCCTCTCGCGTGGAAGTGCTGGTGAAAGACGGTTGCCCCGGTCAGGCGTGGTGATGCGTACCGATCCGACAAAGGCGCCCCTCCCCCAGGGCGCAGTCGGACGACGTCATGTCCGGCCCTCGCCCGCCGAATCCGCGTCCTCGCGGCGGTGTACGGGGCTATCCGGGAGGGCCCTGGGGGAAGCTTGACTCGTATTGACCCCTGTTGCGGCAGAGTTACTGCATTAGCATTTGCTTCATGAATGAATTAGATCTGCGACAGGTTGAACGGAGGTACGGTGGTGCGACCGGCGCTGGAGCGGCGCACCCACTTGATTCGGCCAGGCGTTGCCGCAGGGGTGACGAAATCGGGTCGGGCATAAAGCCGCGATGTTCCCCGCCTTCTGCGCGCGACGGACGGGATCATTGCACGTGCCTGCGGGTTTTTCTCGTGGACAAGTATCCGGCCTTCCGGGCCGGAATTCGCGTCGGGATGGAGAGCGTTCCCGACATGGATCTGACGGGCGAGGCGCCGACCGGTGAACAAGCGCTGCGTGCGCTCGAGGACGACCCTCGGCTACGGCCCGACGTGGTCCTTGCGGACCTCCAGTCGTCGGGCATGACGGAGAGCGCATTCCTGCGGGCCGCAGGTGAGTTGTCGGTCAGCAGCCCGATGCGTCTCCTGGTCCTCTCCGGCGAGGGAACCGATGATTCCGTGATCACCGCCATGAGCGCCGGCGCGCACGGAGTCATCGGGAAGACGGCGCCGTGGGACGAGTTGATGCGAGCGATCCGGCTGGTCGCGGCAGGTGGAGCGGTGTTCGGGCCAGTCGTCGCGGCACGGATGCCGGTGTACTTCTCCGCCGTGCGCGAGGTGTGCGGGCAGTCCGCCTTCCCGGAGCTGACCGCACGGGAAAGGGAGGTCCTCGACCTGCTGGCGCGCGGGCACGGGAACCGGGAGATCGCCCGGAGGCTCGTCCTCTCGGAGAAGACCGTCCGTAATCACGTGACGCATATTTTCGCGAAACTCCAGGTGCACGACAGGGCAATGGCGGTGGCTCGGGCGCGGAGTGCGGGCATGGGGCAGTAGCCCGCCTTCCGGCCACCGGTCATTTCCGCCTTCGGACACCGGAAATTCCACAGGAGGAAGTATGGCCGCACAGGATCACAGTCGGCGACGCGCTCTCCAGATCTGCCTGGGAGCAGTCGCCCTGTCCGGGTATGCGACCGGTGGCACCACCGCTTTCGCGGCGGGTCACCACCCAGAAGGACATCACTTCCCCGAGGTCCCCGGAATGTCCGGCGACCGCCGGGCGAACGAACTGTGGTACCGGTTCAATGTGGCGACGCTCTATGAACAGTCCGCCGACGTCAAGGAGGCGTACGCGCAGATCAACGGCCACTTCGGCGGAAACCTCCCGGTGACTCTGCGCGAGAACTGGGCCGCCATGTACAAGGAACCTGAATATCCCCGCAACTACGCCGCTTTCACGGCGCCGGTGACACGGGCGCTACGGATACTCTCACGGGTGCAGCTGGACGTCTTCGACACGTACTACCCTCACAGTCGGCGCTTGGTGGGGGCGTTCTCGGACTTCGGGCAGGGAACCCTGTTCGACCCGAGGGAGCGCCCGGGGCTCAGGGTGCACACCATGGACGCCCGCCCGGGCCAGGCACCCACGGCGTACCACACCTGGTACCTGTTCATGCGCGCGATGATGCTCCTCGGCGTCGACGTCGACCGCTGGCGGAGGATGGCCCCGATGCTGGCGTTCGCCTGGGCGGTGCAGAACACCGCCCTTCCGGCCATGGACGAGGTCAACCCTCCGCTGCCCGTGAACACCTTGCGGCGTCTCGCGCGGACCTGGCTGCCGACCGGTTCCCGGCAGCTGGACGCGGCCTTCCAGTCGTTCCCCGCTCCGCCGGAGACGGTCCCGCGGCCCTGACCCGTCAGCCGGCCCGGCCCGGGGGCGCCGCCCGTACGGGGCGACGCCCCGGGCCGTGCCATGCCAGGAGGTCGCGTCGGTACGCCGCTCACCCCTCGGCAGCCAGGAGGCCGCCACCTGTGCCACCGTCTCGCGCGGGAGGGGCGGATTGACGGTCCGCGTGTCCGGCCTGGCGATCAGCTGGAGGGCCCACGCGAAGCCGTTGACGGGGATCAGCGCCGTCCAGAACCGCCGGTCGATGTCGAGCAGGACGCTCGCGAACTGGTAGGCGTGCCAGGTGTGGTAGGCGAGAGGCGGGTCGCCGTTCATGGTGTGCACCTCCGACTGGACCGGTGCCCGGCGCGGGTCGAAGAGCACACCCTGCGCGAAGTCGGACATCGCCCCGAAGACGCGGTCGTAGCGGTGGCCGTAGAAGAAGCGGAAGACCTTCACCTGGGCGTCGGAGATCACCCGCAGCGAGTCGCGGACCGGCCGCAGGAAGGCGGCGTAGGTCTCGGGGTATCCGGTGGCGGCCGTGCCCGTGCGGACCCAGGCGTCGCGTACGCCCGTCAGCGGATTTCCGCCGACGTGGGCGGCGATCGCCGCGTAGGCGTCCTTGAGCTGCGGCGTCTGCTGGAAGTACGTGGCCTCGTCGAACTGGTACCAGAACTCATTGGCCACCCGGTCCCCCAGCATCCAAGGGACGTCAGGCAGCCCGTCGGCGCCCGGGCGGGAGACCGCTGCCCGGGCGAGCGGGCCGGGTGCCGCCAACGCCATTCCGGCCGCGCCCGCGAGCCCGAGCGCACTTCGCAGCGCCCATCGGCGCCCGTACCGGTGGGGCGTACACCCGTGGGGCCCGTACCCGTCGGACCCACACCTGTTGAGCCCACACCCGTCGGTCCCACACCTGTTGGGCCGCGCAACGTCCATGGAAAGGTCCGTCCTTCCGGTCCGGGGGGAGGCAGCCCACCGGCCGCCGTGGCCATGCTGTGGTCGCCGCCTGTGCCGTGTCCACGCCGGCGGCAGATCCGGGACATGGTCGGGACCGCTGACTCAGGCGTCCGGGACCGGCCGCGCCATACATTCGTTCGGCCTGCCGGAGCGCTGAACGTGGCGTGCCTGACGGCGTTCTCACACCGTTGCCGAGAGGAAGGGACAGGGAAACCATGAACGAGGACACGATGTACGAACCGCCGGCCCTGGTAGAGGTCGGGGACTTCGCGGAGATCACGCTGGACCGTGGCACCTGGGGTTGGGACGACTACAACGAGTGCTGGTGGCTGGGCTGCTGATCTCGTGGTGAAGGGTCCCTCCCGCCGTCGCTGACGGCCGCTGGAGGGAGGAGCCGTGTGTGTGGGGCGACGTCCGCGCCGCCCCGCACACACGGATTTCCTTGAGGAGTCCCGTCGTTCCGGCCAGTGGGGGGCAAGTGGAGTTCGTCGTTCTTCCCGACAACCAGGACGGTGCGGCGGTGGGCCGCGCGCTGCTTCCGGACCCCGAGCCGGCGAAGGTGGTCACCCACGCTTCCGGGCGTCCGTGGATCATGGGGACGTGGAGTGCCGAAGACATACTGACGGTCTCGCTCGGCCGCAAGAACCTGATACTGCTCGGCTGCTTCACCACGACCTCGGCGCAACTCCTGCGCTCCCTCTCGGCCAGCGGCGACGTCTCCGCGCTGGATGTCTTCCTCCGGTCCGTCCCCGGAAGCCACCACGCGATCGCCTCCTTCGACGGGGAGATACGTGTGCAGGGTTCCCTGTCCGGTGTACGGGAGGTCTTCTACGCCACGATCCACGGTGTCACGTGCGCGGCCGACCGCCCGGACACCCTCGCCGCCGGGATCGGCGGTGGCGTCGACGAGCGGGTCCTCGCGGGACACCTCCTGTCGTACCGGCCCTGGCCGCTGTCCGGGCGCCCGGTGTGGCGGGGCGTCGAGTACCTCGCCCCAGGCCACTACCTGCGGATACGCCCCAACGGCAGCCACCGGGCGGTGCGCTGGTGGGCCCCTCCCCCCGCCGAGCTGTCGCTCGCGGAGGGCGCACGCCGGGTGCGGGGCGCGCTGGAGGGCGCGGCCGCCGCGCGCTCCCGGAACAGCCCGGCCCTTGGCTGCGACCTCTCCGGCGGCATGGACTCCACGAGCCTCGCCTTCCTCACCTACCGTCAGGAGGGCTGCGGGCGGTTGGTGACGGTGCGCAGAGAGGCCCTGGACGCCGCCCACGACGACGCCCGGTGGGCTCAGCGCGCCGCCGCGTCGCTGCCGGACGCCGAGTCCGTCGTACTGGCCGCCAAGGAGCTTCCTCTGTCGTTCACCGGCCAACTCGCCTACGACGACGACCTGGAGGCACCGTACCCGTGGAGCCGGGTGAAGGCGGTCGCCGCCCACGTCGCACGGCAGCTGGCCGACCACTGCGTGTCCCTTCAGCTCACCGGCCACGGGGGTGACGAACTCTTCAGCCCGGCGCCGTCGTTCTACCACGCGCTGGCCCGCAGTGAGGGGCTCCGCTCCGTGCGGCATCTGCGGGTAGCCCGCAGCATGTACCGCTGGCCGCTCGGCGCGATGGTGCGCAACCTGCTCCGTGCCCCGTCCTACCCCCAGTGGCTCGCGACGGCGTCCACATCTCTGACGCTGCCGGTCGGCGGGCCCACCGAGCCCTTCACCGGCTGGGGAGCCCATCCGAGGCTGCCGTCGTGGGCGACCCCCGAGGCGGTCGAGCTGACCGCTGGTCTCCTGCGGGAGGCTGCGGTCGAGAAGACCTCGCCGTACGCTCCGGAGGCCGTGCAGCACGAACTCTTGGAGGGCGTGCGGCTGTGCGGGGCGAAGATCCGCCTCACCGACCGGCTCACCTCCCGGTCCGGGGTGGCGTACCACGCCCCCTTCCTGGACGATCAGGTGGTGGACGCCGCTCTGTCCGTGCGTCTCGCGGACCGCGTCAGGGTCGAGCGCGCCAAACCGGTCCTCGCGGCCGCGATGCGGGGTGTTGTGCCCGACGCGCTTCTGGGCCGGACCACCAAGGGCGAGGCCAGCGCCGAGGTGTACGCAGGGGTCCGGCGCCACAAGGCCGAACTGCTCGCACTGACCGAGGACATGCGCCTGGCCCGGCTCGGCCTGGTGGACGGCACCGCCGTGCGCGCCGCGCTGCTGACGCCGCACGCCATGTCCCGCACGTTCATTCCCGTGGTCGCCACCCTCGCCTGCGAATCATGGCTGCGCTCGGTCGAAGCGGCGCGGACACGTGTGCGCCGACAGCAAGGAGCCGCATGAGCTACTCACTCGCCCCGCACGTGACGGCGGCTGACACCGATGACGGCATGGTGCTGCTCCACGAGACCACCGGCCGGTACTGGATGCTCAACGCCACCGGAGCCGCGGTCGTTCGGTCCCTGCGGGAGGGCAAGGACATCGCGGAGGTCGTCGACGAACTCGGCGTCCGCTTCTCGCAGGACACCACACGCCTGACCGCCGACGTCAACAGGTTGCTCGAACACCTCCTCAAGGCAGGGTTGGTGACCGCATGAGCTTCTCGGTCGTGCCGGAGCAGCGGACACGTGTCCCGCTCACCACACATCTGCTCGCCCGAGCCGCCGTGACCGCGGCGTGGTTCCTCATCAGGCTCTCGCCCGCCAGGCTCCGTCGTACCCTCGGCACCGCCGCACGCGGGGCACGTCCCGCCACCCAGGTGGAGGCGTTGCGCTGTCGCCAGGCCGTGGTGTCCGTGAGCAGCAAGTGTGCCGGGCAGGGCTGTCTGCAGCGCTCCGTGGCCACCGCGCTGATGTGCCGTGCCGCAGGGCACTGGCCGGACTGGTGCACAGGTGTGCGTACGCAGCCGTTCCGTGCCCACGCCTGGGTCGAGGTGGCCCGGCCGCCCCGTGGGCGAGGGTGAGGACATCCAGTACTTCCGGACACTGATGCGGGTGCCCGCCCACAGCGGGACCCGGGGGGACGCATGATGGACGAGCGAGAAGACCTCAGGTTCGGCGTCACCCTGGCCACCGACCGGCACCCCGGCCAGTCGGCGGCCGAGGTCCTGGCCCGCACCGTGGAGGTGGCACGGCGGGCGGAGGAGCTGGGCCTGGACGACGTATGGGTGACCGAGCACCACTTCCTCGACACGGCCGTCAACCCCTCGGCGCTCACCCTCGCCGCGTACCTGCTGGCGATGACCGAAACCCTGCATGTGGGTACCGCGGTGACAGTGCTGCCGCTGCACTCGCCGGTGCACACGGCTGAGCAGGCGGCGTTGCTGGGCCAGTTGTCGGGCGGCCGGTTCTCGCTCGGCGTGGGTCGCGGCTTCCCGGGCGTGGAGTACGACGTGCTGGGTCCTGGGCTCGCGGCCTGGCGGGCGGGGCTGGCCGGCCCGCTGGACCGCCTCCTGGGCGCGCGCGCGGCGAGGTGTCCGCGGACCCGGCCCTGCGTGCGGTCCGCCTCACACCTCCCGTGCACACCTCGTCAGGCCCTCCGGTGTACGTGGCGGCCGGCTCCCCCGCGTCGATAGAACTTGCCGCCGACCGGGGACTTCCCCTCATGCTGTTCTTCGACAAGGGCGCCGAGGCCAAGGCGGAGATGATGGCCCTCTACGAACGCCGCCGGCTGAGCGGCGGGCACCCGAAGCCGGCGGCGGGTCACGCGTTCGCCGTGTTCACCCAGGTCTGCGACGTGCCCGAGAACGCCAGACGGCTCATGCGGGACCGCGCGCGCTTCATCCTCTCGCTGAACAACCACCCCAGCCGCCTCCTGGGGGACGCCGTCCCCGCACCGCCACCGGTCTCCGCCGCGAACATCGAGCACCTCGCGGACACGCTCCTGTCGACACACCCTGTCGGCTCCGCCGAGACGTGCGTCGAACGGTTGGCGCACCACATCCGCACCTCCGGCTGCATGCGGGTGATGTGCCAGGTCGAGGCCGCGGCGGACACCGGCGACGTGTTGCGGAACCTGGAGCGGCTGGCCACCGAGGTCTTCCCCGCCGTACGGCACCGGGTCGGCGCGGCCCGCGCCCGGATCGCGGTCTGAGGCCCGGCTCACCGTGACCACACACGTACGTGACACGGCACCTGGTCCCACGAGGGCGGCGGCGCGTCCGACGCCCGTGCCCGCTCGTCTGACGGGCCGTGTCCTGCTGGAACACATGCGCCCGCACGGTCGGCGTATAGCCCTGGGCGGGCTGCTCGCGCTCGCCGGGGCGGCGGCGGTCCTCACCCAGCCGCTCGCGGCGAAGGCGCTGATCGAGGACCTCTCACGACACGAGCGTGTCGCGGGCACACTGACCCTGCTGACCGCGCTCGTCCTGCTGGGCGCCGCGCTCAGGGCGCTCAGCCAGTACGTCCTCGCCCACACCGCCGAGTCGGTGGTGCTGCGGGCCCGCCACCAGCTCATCGGCAGGCTGCTGCGCCTGAAGGTGCCCGACTTCGAACGCGCCGAGCCCGGTGACCTCCTGGCCCGCGTCACGTCGGACACCACGCTGCTGCGGCAGGTCACCACCCAGTCGGTGATCTCGGCGGCCAACGGCACCCTCACCCTCGCCGGCGTGCTGGTCATGATGGGCCTGCTCGACCCCGTCCTGCTGTGCGTCTCGGTCGGCGTGACTCTCTTCGTCAGCGCGGTGGTCACCACGGCCATGCCCCGCATCTCCCGCGCCACCGTCCGGGCGCAGACCGCGGTGGGCGCCATGGGCTCGGCGCTCGAACGGGTCCTGGGGGCGCTGCGGACGGTGAAGGCGTCCGGGGCGGAGGAACGCGAGACCGCCGCCGTCCGCCGGGCGGCCGACGAGGCGTGGCGGCACGGCGTGCGGGCGGCCAAGTGGCAGGCGGTGATGGGCACAGCGGCCGGGCTGTCGGTCCAGCTCTCGTTCCTGTCCGTACTGGGAGTCGGCGGAGCCCGGGTCGCCTCGGGTGCCATCGACGTGTCGACCCTCGTCGCCTTCCTGCTCTTCCTCTTCTACCTGACGGAACCGGTCTCCCAGCTCATCCAGGCGGCCACCCAGTTCCAGGTGGGCGCGGCGGCCGTCGCCCGGTTGCGCGAGGTGGACCAGCTGGCCTGCGAGGACGATGCCCCGGCGGCGCACCGCGGGCGACCACTGACCGCGGCGACCGCTGTGACCGCCGTGACCGGTGACCCGGTGGCCGTCGTCTTCGAGAAGGTCGTCTTCCGCTACCGCCCCGACCTGCCCGACGTCCACCGCGGCGTCGATTTCGCGGTGCCCGGCCGAGGCATGACCGCCGTGGTCGGTCCTTCCGGAGCGGGCAAGTCCACCCTCTTCGCCCTGCTGGAGCGGTTTTACGAACCCACCTCGGGCAGAGTGCTCCTGGACGGCAGGGACATCCTGGACATCCCGCTGCCGGAACTCCGCGCCCACATCGGTTACATCGAGCAGGACGCCCCGGTGCTCTCCGGCAGCCTGCGCGACAACCTCGTGCTCGCCGCGCCCGACACCACCGACGAGAAGATATGCGAGGTTCTCGTCCGCACCCGCCTGGACACGTTCGTACGGTCGCTGCCGCAGGGGCTCGACACCCCGGTAGGGCACCGGGGAACGCGGCTGTCCGGCGGTGAACGCCAGCGTGTCGCCATCGCGCGGGCCCTGCTCCGCGGTCCGCGACTGCTCCTCCTGGACGAGGCCACGTCCCAGTTGGACGCTGCCAACGAGCAGGCGCTGCGCGACGTCATCGTGGAGGTGGCACGCGAGACGACGGTACTCGTCATCGCGCACCGCCTGTCCACCGTGACCAGGGCCGACCGCATCGTGGTCATGGAGTCCGGCCGGGTGCGCGCCACCGGCACCCACGAGGAGCTGCTCGTCCAGGACACCTTGTACCGACGCCTCGCGGGCACCCAACTGCTCGTCTGATCCGTTGTCGGCCTTCCTCCTCACGTGCCTAGCGGACGGCGACGATCAGTATCGTCACCGCCGCCGCCAGCATCACCACGCCTGTGGCACGCATCATCACGTACCCGGCATGGGAGGGCTCGGTGGCGTCGTAATCCTTGACGAAGGGGGCCTGGAGGGGCCGGTTCATCCTCCACAGCCACTGCGGCTTGATGACCTGCACCAGCCCCATCACCACGAACAGACTCAGGAACACTATGGTCAGCACGCTCATCGAAGGCCCCCATTCTCGCCCAACTTTCTTCCCGTATAACCAGGTTGAGCAGAACGCATGCCTCCGAAGGTTGGCCGGTTCTGTCGGGCGCCGACTTCTGGGCACGCCAACCCGCTGTCGAATGGCGGGACTTCACCGGCCCGCCCACCGCCCGGTGCGGCTCGACGTCACCGGACCGGGCGTGGGGTGCCTGCCGCGGGTCAGGTGCCCGGCTTGCGGCCGTAGACGAAGACGTCGTCGCCCTTGCGGAGCGTGTTCCAGTACTTCACGGCGTCCTTCTTCGTCATGTTGACGCAGCCGTGGGAGCCCGGCGGGGACCAGACGCTGATGCCGACCGAGTGGAAGGCCTGGCCGCCGTCGAAGAACTGGCTGTACGGCATCGGGACGTCGTAGATGCTCGACACGTGGTCGATGTCCCGCCAGTAGACCTTCGTCAGGCCCGTACGGGTCTCGTGGCCGTTGCGTCCGGTGCGTACCGGGACCGGGCCGTACTTGAGGTTCCTGCCGTCCTGAATCCAGCTGAGCTGGAGCGTCAGGTCGACACAGGCGATGCGCCCCTTGTCGGTCGGGCACTTGCCCGCCTTGTTGGGGTTGTCGCCCACCGCCTTCTGCTTGTTCATGAGGTCCATGACGCCCCAGGTGACGGGGCCCGCGTACCCGATGTTCGGGGTGATCTTGTGTGTCGTCTGGAAGGCCTTTATGGCCTTGCAGTCGGCCGCCGACTGCCTGCCGTCCACCGGGCGGCCCAGGAACTTCTCGATCTGCTTCTGGTACGGCCCGGTCTGCGTCGAGCACGACGCGGCCTGCGCGCTGCCCGCGCCGAGCGCCACCGTGAGCGGGGCCACCAGCGCGGTGATCCCCAGGGCCACGGCTCCTCGTCTGCGTATGTCCCCCACTGCTGCCTGCCCCTCGTTCGTCATTCCTCCGCGGGTCGATCCCGCTTGTTAGACAACGAGTACCCACAGTTCGTTGCACGACAAATTGAGACAGGTGCGTAACGGGGGCGATTTGTCGCCAGGCGGCGAGGAGCGTACCGGCCGCCGCCCGTACCGGGGTCCGGCCACGCGTTCTGGCCTCGGTCGGCCACCGGTTCCGGCCCCGGTCGGCCACCGGTTCCGGCCTTGGTTCGGCCACGCGTTCCGGCCTCGGTCGAACATGTGCGCTCCGGCCTGTGTCAGGACGCCCGCTTCCGCGCTCACCCGTCCTGTTCGTCCGCTGCCCGCGGCTGTCGGCTCGGGTACCAAGCGACGACCAGCGCCCCGACCGCCACCACCAGTACGGCCAGCACGCGCATCGCGGTGTCGAGGGCGTCCGTGAAGTCCGTGACGACGGCGTGCCGCAGGCCGGGCGAAGTCAGTCCCTGAGCGGCCAGGCACTGTTCGGCGGTCGGTGACGGTCGTCGGCGCTCCGGGCCCGCGCAGCGGTGCCGGGAGGCCCGCGGTGAACGCCCCGGCCACCACGCTGCCGCTGACCGCCACGCCCAGCGCGCTGCCCAACTCCCGCACCAGGCTCTGCAGTCCGGAGCCCACCCCGGCCCGGTGTGCCGGCAGGGCGGACATCATGCCGTGCGACAGCAGCGGCGTCGCGAGGCCACAACCGGCCGCCGTGAGCGTCACCCCGAGCGCGTACAAGGAGTACGGGGTGCTCGGGCCGACCAGCGAGACCGTGCCCAGCCCGGCCGCCAGCACCGCCAGTCCGAAACCGAGCGTCACCCGCGCGCCGGCACGTCGCTCCAGGGCCGCCGTGCAGCGCGGCGCGAGCAGCAGCGCACCCGCCATCGGCAGCAGCCGTACCCCCGCCCCCAGCGGCGAGTAGCCCTTGGCGTACTGCAAGTACTGCCCGTTGACGTAGAACAGGCCGAACATCCCGACGAACGCCAGTGCCATGCCGACCGCCCCTGCCCGCACCACCGGCACGGTGAACAGCCGGGGGTCCAGCATCGGATGCTCGCGCCGCAGCTCCCAGCCGGTCCAGGCCGCCAGCAGCACCACCGCCGACCCGAACCCGGCCAGTACGCGCGCGCTGCCCCAGCCGGACTGCGGACCGGACACGATGCCCGACAGCAGCGCGAGGGACCCGGCTGTCAGGAGGCCCGCGGACACCATTGACACCGGCCGGTCATGCCGCGGTGGCGCCGGGGAGAACACCACCACCAGGATGAGTGCCGCCACCGACAGCGGCACCACACACCAGAACAACGCCCGCCACGAACCGAGCTGCACCGCCGCGCCACCACCGACGTTGCCCAGCACGGCCGCCACACCTGTCATCGACGCCCACACCGCCACCAGCCGCGGCCTGCGGTCCGCCGACGCACCGCCCACCATCAGGGCCAACGTCGTCGGCAACACCGCCGCGCGCCCACGCCACTGACCACCCGGCCCGCGATCACGGTGCCGATGCCCGGCGCCACGGCACACACCACGCACCCGGCGGTGAACAGGCCCATGCCCGCGGCCAGCACCGGTTTGCGGCCGAGCCGGTCGGCGAGCGCGCCGCCCGGAATGAGCAGGCACGCGAAGAACACCACGTAGCCGTCGACCACCCACATCACCGACTCGGCCGACCCTGGAGCGCTGCGCGACAGCGCGGGGATCGCGAGGTTCACGGCCGAGACCATGCCCACGACCAAGGTGACGCACAGACACATCACCGGAGACGGTTGACGGGTCGGGGCCTTGATGTGCGGGGTGTTGGGGGCGGGGGGTTTGGTTGCCGGGGGTGTGGTGGGCAGGTTTCTGGTGGGCGGGGCCATGGTCGCCGAGGTTCCGGTGGGCGGGCTTCTGGTGGACGGTTTTCTGCTGGGCGGGAGCGGGGCTCGCTGCGCCTTGCTCCGCAGGTTGGGCGTGACCGGGCGGCGTCCCGCCTGTGGCCTGCGGGTCGGGGTTCACCGTTCGGTTCCTGTCTGTCGTACGGCGCCGTTCTCCGGGGCGGCGGCGCGCACGAGTTCGGCGCGGAACGCCAGGCGGTCGCCGCGGATGCGCAGGTACTCCAGGTCCACCGGACGCCCGTCGGGCAGCCTGGTCAGCCGTTCGACGGTGAACAGTGCCGAGCCGGCCGGGATGCCCAGCAGCTCACACGTGTGCGGGTCGCCACTCACCGCGTGCACGGTGACGCTCGCCGAGCCGAGCCGACCGCCGGTGGACTGCTCAATGAGTCCGAACAGGTCCCGCCCGGCCAGGTCGGCGGCCAGCAGCGGTTCCCCGATGTCCGCGGCCAGGTAGGTCAGGTCCAAGGAGAGCGGCACGCCGTCCAGCAGCCGCAGCCGTTCGATGTAGACCACTCGTCCGCCGTCAGGTACGTGCAGCTTGCACGCCACCTCACCGGGCGGACGCACCACGTCCGCGACCCGCACCTGATTGACCACCTCGCCATGGCTGCGCAGCGTTTCGGCCAGGCCGGTCAACCGCTCCAACGTGTGCTCGTAGGGCCGCCGCACGATCACCGTGCCCACGCCCTGGCGCCGCTCGATCACGCCTTCGTCGCGCAGCACGCCCAGCGCCTCGCGGACGGTGTTGCGGGACACCGCGAAGTCGGCGATCAGCACCCGCTCGTTCGGCAGCAGGCCTGAGGCGAAGGCTCCGGAGGCGATCTGACGGCGCAGGACTTCCGCGACCTGCCGGGCGCGGTCCGCCCGGGTGCGTCGCCGGTTCTCCGGTCCCGAACCGGGCGCGGAGGGGCCGCTTCTGTCGGTGCCCGGAGGCGCGGGCTCGGTGGGCGAGGCGTTCATGGGACCTCCCTGCGCGTCGGAGCCGGGGACGGGCGGGAGGGCACGCCAGGGCCGCCGGCGTTCCTCGGCATCCGTCGGCCGTACCGGCCGGGCGTCCGGGATCGTGCCCGTACTCGGGGTGAAGCAGCATGGCCGACCGGGACGGTCCGTCTTCGGCGGAGGGCCCGGCCCGTTCGGCGTCCGCTCAACCTAGGGCGCCGATGTTTCCTGGAAGTTACGCCACACATCCTGACCTGCGGTGATGCTCGTGACGTGCGGCGCGGCAAGCGATGCGGTCCCGTTGTGCCACCTCGCCGCCACGTCGGCGCCATGGAGTGCGGCCGGTCAAGCGCTCGCCTCGAACCTCGCCCTCCATTTCCGTTTGTCGAAACTCTTGTTCCGCTTCCCGGGCTTCGCTTAGGGTCGGCGCCCCGGCTCGGCCGCCCGCGCGGCCGGGCCTCACCTGTGCGGAAACGAAGGAGCGTGCGGTGGTGCAGGAGGCGTGGCAGAACGGGCCGTTGGACGAGGACACGAGGCAAAGGGCCCAGGCATCGGGCACAGGAGAGCGGTCTTCGACTGACACGAGATCCGGGAGCCAAGGGCCGGGTTCGGGACGGGGAGGCCAGGCGGCGGACGCGGGGGCGGCGGTCCCGACGTCGAAGCGGCGGACGCGGACGCGGGGGCGGGAGCGGGCTTGCGGCCGGAGGTGGGACGCGCTGACGGCGGGATACGGGGCCTGGGGCGTCGCGGCTTCGTCG
>RBWT01000377.1 GCA_004010275.1 Streptomyces huasconensis | reverse complement strand
CCGGCAGTCGTCATGGGCTGTCACCCGCTGCTGAACACATAGGCAGTGTGGAGGGAACGCGGGGAAGTGAAACATCTCAGTACCCGCAGGAAGAGAAAACAACCGTGATTCCGGGAGTAGTGGCGAGCGAAACCGGATGAGGCCAAACCGTATACGTGTGAGACCCGGCAGGGGTTGCGTATACGGGGTTGTGGGATCTCTCTTTCACAGTCTGCCGGCTGTGAGACGAGTCAGAAACCGTTGATGTAGGCGAAGGACATGCGAAAGGTCCGGCGTAGAGGGTAAGACCCCCGTAGTCGAAACATCAGCGGCTCGTTTGAGAGACACCCAAGTAGCACGGGGCCCGAGAAATCCCGTGTGAATCTGGCGGGACCACCCGTTAAGCCTAAATATTCCCTGGTGACCGATAGCGGATAGTACCGTGAGGGAATGGTGAAAAGTACCGCGGGAGCGGAGTGAAATAGTACCTGAAACCGTGTGCCTACAAGCCGTGGGAGCGTCGGATGTTGGACTTGTCCAGCATCTCGTGACTGCGTGCCTTTTGAAGAATGAGCCTGCGAGTTTGCGGTGTGTTGCGAGGTTAACCCGTGTGGGGAAGCCGTAGCGAAAGCGAGTCCGAATAGGGCGATTTAGTAGCGCGCTCAAGACCCGAAGCGGAGTGATCTAGCCATGGGCAGGTTGAAGCGGCTGTAAGAGGTCGTGGAGGACCGAACCCACCAGGGTTGAAAACCTGGGGGATGACCTGTGGTTAGGGGTGAAAGGCCAATCAAACTCCGTGATAGCTGGTTCTCCCCGAAATGCATTTAGGTGCAGCGTCGTGTGTTTCTTGCCGGAGGTAGAGCACTGGATAGGCGATGGGCCCTACCGGGTTACTGACCTTAGCCAAACTCCGAATGCCGGTAAGTGAGAGCGCGGCAGTGAGACTGTGGGGGATAAGCTCCATGGTCGAGAGGGAAACAGCCCAGAGCATCGACTAAGGCCCCTAAGCGTACGCTAAGTGGGAAAGGATGTGGAGTCGCACAGACAACCAGGAGGTTGGCTTAGAAGCAGCCACCCTTGAAAGAGTGCGTAATAGCTCACTGGTCTAGTGATTCCGCGCCGACAATGTAGCGGGGCTCAAGCGTACCGCCGAAGTCGTGTCATTCACACAATAGGGCCAACGCCTGTGTGGATGGGTAGGGGAGCGTCGTGTGCCGGGTGAAGCTGCGCCGGAAGGCAGTGGTGGACGGTTCACGAGTGAGAATGCAGGCATGAGTAGCGATACATACGTGAGAAACGTGTGCGCCGATTGACTAAGGGTTCCTGGGTCAAGCTGATCTGCCCAGGGTAAGTCGGGACCTAAGGCGAGGCCGACAGGCGTAGTCGATGGATAACCGGTTGATATTCCGGTACCCGCTGTGAAGCGTCAAACATCGAATCAGGCGATGCTAAGTCCGTGAAGCCGCCCCGGAGCCTTCGGGCAAAGGGGAGTGGTGGAGCCGACGGACCAGACTTGTAGTAGGTGAGTGATGGGGTGACGCAGGAAGGTAGTCCAGCCCGGGCGGTGGTTGTCCCGGGGTAAGGGTGTAGCCCGTCATCCAGGTAAATCCGGATGACATGAGGGTGAGACCTGATGCCGAGCCGATTGTGGTGAAGTGGATGATCCTATGCTGTCGAGAAAAGCCTCTAGCGAGTTTCATGGCGGCCCGTACCCTAAACCGACTCAGGTGGTCAGGTAGAGAATACCGAGGCGTTCGGGTGAACTATGGTTAAGGAACTCGGCAAAATGCCCCCGTAACTTCGGGAGAAGGGGGGCCATCACCGGTGATGACATTTACTGTCTGAGCTGGGGGTGGCCGCAGAGACCAGCGAGAAGCGACTGTTTACTAAAAACACAGGTCCGTGCGAAGCCGTAAGGCGATGTATACGGACTGACGCCTGCCCGGTGCTGGAACGTTAAGGGGACCGGTTAGTGCACTTTCGGGTGTGCGAAGCTGAGAACTTAAGCGCCAGTAAACGGCGGTGGTAACTATAACCATCCTAAGGTAGCGAAATTCCTTGTCGGGTAAGTTCCGACCTGCACGAATGGCGTAACGACTTCTCGACTGTCTCAACCATAGGCCCGGTGAAATTGCACTACGAGTAAAGATGCTCGTTTCGCGCAGAAGGACGGAAAGACCCCGGGACCTTTACTACAGTTTGATATTGGTGTTCGGTTCGGCTTGTGTAGGATAGGTGGGAGACTGCGAAGCATGCACGCCAGTGTGTGTGGAGTCGCCGTTGAAATACCACTCTGGTCGTGCTGGATGTCTAACCTCGGTCCGTGATCCGGATCAGGGACAGTGTCTGATGGGTAGTTTAACTGGGGCGGTTGCCTCCCAAAGAGTAACGGAGGCGCCCAAAGGTTCCCTCAGCCTGGTTGGTAATCAGGTGTTGAGTGTAAGTGCACAAGGGAGCTTGACTGTGAGACCGACGGGTCGAGCAGGGACGAAAGTCGGGACTAGTGATCCGGCGGTGGCTTGTGGAAGCGCCGTCGCTCAACGGATAAAAGGTACCCCGGGGATAACAGGCTGATCTTCCCCAAGAGTCCATATCGACGGGATGGTTTGGCACCTCGATGTCGGCTCGTCGCATCCTGGGGCTGGAGTCGGTCCCAAGGGTTGGGCTGTTCGCCCATTAAAGCGGTACGCGAGCTGGGTTTAGAACGTCGTGAGACAGTTCGGTCCCTATCCTCTGTGCGCGTAGGAATATTGAGAAGGGCTGTCCCTAGTACGAGAGGACCGGGACGGACGAACCTCTGGTGTGCCAGTTGTCCTGCCAAGGGCATGGCTGGTTGGCTACGTTCGGAAAGGATAACCGCTGAAAGCATCTAAGCGGGAAGCCTGCTTCGAGATGAGTATTCCCACCCCCTTTGAGGGGTTAAGGCTCCCAGTAGACGACTGGGTTGATAGGCCAGATCTGGAAGCCCGGTAACGGGTGGAGGTGACTGGTACTAATAGGCCGAGGGCTTGTCCTCAGTTGCTCGCGTCCACTGTGTTGGTTCTGAAAC
>RBWT01000376.1 GCA_004010275.1 Streptomyces huasconensis | reverse complement strand
GGGGTGGAGCACGAGGTCGTACGGCCCGGGGAGGGTGTCGGGGCAGCCGGGCCGCGCGATCTCCCGCTCCAGGTAGCGGAAGCCGGGGTGGCCCGCCAGGTGCTCGACGTTGTGGGCGGCGGCGGCCGGCACGTCGTCGACGCAGTCCACGTCGACGCCCGCGTCGAGCAGGCGTTCGCACAGGTGGGAGCCGAGGAAGCCGCGCCCGAGGTCACCACGGCCTTCTCCCATGGAGGCGGGACCACCGGCGCCATGGAGAACATCGCCGATGTCATGGGACGACCTTCCTTCCGCCGACGAGGTGTGCGGGGTCGGGGCGCGTCACGGCCAGGACGGCTCCTTGCGGGGGACGACGACCAGTTCGGACACGGCGCTGCCGGCCGGGACCGACAGGGCGTACAGGACCGTGTCGGCGACGATGTCCGGGCTCTGCAGCATGGACACGTCGGCGTCCGGGAAGCGCTCCATGATGAACGGGGTCTCCATGCCGCCGGCGATGATCCCGGTGACACCGATGCCCACGCAGTCGCGCTGCGCCTCCTTGAACAGCGTGTGGGTGAACGCGCGCAGGCCCGACTTGCCGGCCGCGTACGGACCGGCCTCCGTCCAGGTGCGGTTGGCGGCGGTGGACAGGATGTTCACGATGTGGCCGCCGCCGCGGGCGATCATGCGCCGGTAGCTCTCCAGGCACAGGTACATGGGCCCGAGGAGGTTGGTCTCGACGACCCGCGTCACCTCGGTCGCCGTCAGGTGCTCGATCGGCTTGGAGACGTCCACGGCGGCGTTGTTGACCAGGATGTCGACGGACTCCCCCGCCTCCTCCAGGTCGCGGAAGACGGCGGCGACCGCGGCGGCGTCGCGCACGTCCATCTCCACGAAGCGGGCGTCGAGGCCGTCGCGGCCCAGCTCGTCGCAGAGCTCCTGCGCCAGGTCCTTGCGGACGTCGGCGACCACGACCGACGCGCCCGCGCCGGCCAGTTTCCTCGTGATCGCGGCACCGAGGCCGCGGGCGGCGCCGGTCACCAGCGCCTGCTTGCCGTGGAGGTCGACCTGCGCTCCGCCGCCCATGCCCGTGCCTTCCTTCGTACGTACGCTCGTCGGCGGCTCGCTGTCGGCCACCGCTCCGCTTCCCACTGTGACGCCGAGCGGGCGCTCCGGCACCTCGGGCCGGGCCACCCGGCGCACGGCGCGCGGCTGTGGCCCGCGTCACGGGGGCGCGCCCGGCACCCGTACGCGGACGCCTTTCCGTGACCGTGTGAGCAAGCACACCAGAAGCGCCAAACCGCTTATCACGGTGGCGAGTTGGGGCCGATCGGTGCGGCGCCGGGCGGGGTGGCGGCCGGGCCCGTGAGCACCGTCTGTCAGCATGGTCAACGCCGTACACCCGGAACGTCCGCCCGCCCCCTGCGCGCCGAGAAGACGTCCTTCCGGCGCCGCGGCGCCCCCCTCGGCGGAGTGACCGCGCAGTGCTGCCGGTGCCCCCTTGCTCCCGCCGATCTCCTCCGCCCGTGTCCCTGCGGACCGCTTCCGAGTCTTCGAGTGCCTGTGTCTTCCTCTCCCCTTGCCCCTGCCGCCGCCGCGGATGTCTCCCATTCGCCGTGGCGCTCCTTGAAGTACCGCAGCATGCGCTGGTGGTCCGTCGCCAACTTCGTGTCGAACGCCGGCACGTGGATGCAGCTGACCGTGCAGAACCTGCTGGTCCTGCAGATCACCGGGTCCGCGGCCGCCACGGGCCTGTCCATGTCCGTGCAGGCCGCGCCCGCGCTGCTGATGAGCCTCGTGGGCGGCGCCGCCGTGGACCGCTGGCCCCGCAAGCTCACGGCCGCCGTCAGCCAGGCCCTGCTGGGCGCCGTCGCCTTCACGACGGCCGTCCTCGTGGCGTGCGGAGGGCTGAACCTGACCGTGCTCATGGCGCTGGCCGCCGTCACCGGTGTCATCGCCACGGTCGACGGTCCCGCCTGCGCGCTGCTCGGCAACGACCTCGTGCCGCCGGAGGACGTGCCGTCGGCCATCGGTGTGGGCTCGCTCGTCCACAGCGCGGGCCGCCTCGCCGGCGCGGCACTCGGCGGTGTCACGGTCGCCTTCCTCGGGACGCCCGCCGCGTACGCCGCCACGGCGTGTCCTTCCTCTTCGTCGCCGCCGTCATCCCGTTCCTGCGGCCCGCGTACGGGGCGCTGCGGCAGGCCGCGCCCGCGAGGCGCGGGAGCGGGGCCGCGGGCACGGGCCAGGACGCGGTGGCCGACATGACCGTGCGGCAAGGCCTGATCTTCTTCATGCGGCGGCCCCGTCTGGTGGCCCTCGCGGGTATCACCGGCATCAGCGCGGTCTTCGGACGGAACTACACGCTGACCCTGGCCGTGCTCGTCACCGGGCCGCTCGCCGGGGGCGCCGGGTCGTTCGGCACGGTCTCCACGGTGCTCGCCGTCGGCGGCATCGTCGGCGCGGTCCTCGGGGCGCGGCTGCGGCGGCCGTCCGTGCGGCTCGTGGGCATGCTGGCCGCGGCCGGGGCTCTGCTCCAGGTGGTGGCGGGGTTCTCGCCGTCGTTCGCCGTGCTGCTCGTCCTCGTGCTGCCGATGGCCGTCGTCGAGTCCGTCTCGGACACCGCGGGGAAGACCGTCCTCCAGACCGATCCGCCCGCCCATCTGCGGGGCCGGGTGCTCGGCGTGTGGGGAAGCGTCAGCACGGGCTGGGGCCTTGCGGGGCCGCCGGCGCTCGGGCTTCTCATGGAACTGGCCGGTGCTCGGGGGGCGCTTGTGGTGGGCGGGCTGATCATCGCGGGGTCCATTGGGGCGGGGTTCTTGCTGCGGGGGCGGCGGGATGTCACGGTGCCGGTGCTGGTGCGGGAGGGCGCGCCGGGGGCGGGGGTGTTGGGTACGGCTGCGTGGACCCTGCCGGGGGTGGCGGTGGGGTGCGCGGTTGCATCTGCCGGGTGGGGGTTTGTCGGCGGGTGCGGGTTGGTTGTGGCTGGTCGCGCAGTTCCCGCGCCCCTGGGGGCTGCCGGGTTGCGTTTGGTTTTACGGGTGCGGGTCTGTCGT
>RBWT01000375.1 GCA_004010275.1 Streptomyces huasconensis | reverse complement strand
CTGCGGCTGGAGCGGGGCGGCGGGCGCGACGGTGTGGGCGGCGGCCGCCATCACCGCGTCCGGCTGCGCGCTCGCGGTCGTCGCCCCCGCGCTGTCGGCCACGTCGGGCCGGCGGTCGGCGCCGCGCCGTTCCGTTCGGGCCTCCGCGCTGCCCGCGCCGTTGCGGGCCGGGGCGGACGTGGGTCTGCTGGTGATCGCTGCCGTCGCCGTGCTGGCAGGTGAACAGCCGTACGTCGGGTGCGGGCGCGCTCACCGACGATCGTTCGGGGCGCCTCGGCGTGGACCCGCTGCTGGTGGCGGCGCCCGCCCTCGCGCTGCTCGCGGGCACACGGTGGTGACGCTGCGGCTGCTGCCGCCCGCCGCCCGGGTCGCCGAGCGGTACGCGGCGAAGGGGGCGCGGCCTGTCGGGAGCGCTCGCGGGCTGGCAGCTGAGCAGGCGTCCCCTGCGCGGGGCGGGTCCGGTGCTGCTGCTCGTCCTGGCCGTGGCGATGGGCATGCTGGCGATCGGGCAGGGCGCGTCCTGGGACCGGTCGCAGGAGGACCAGGCCGACTTCCGGGCGGGCGCCCCGGTCCGCGTCCTCGGCAGCCGTGTGCCGGACGCGGAGCAGGCCCGGGTCTTCGCCGCCCTGCCCGGGGTACGCGGGGCCGCGCCCGCCGTCCGCTTCCCCATGGACTTGTCGGACGACCGTCAGGCGACGGTCCTCGCCCTGGACCTCGCCCGGGCCGCCCCCGGCATGCTCACGCGCGAGGACGGCGGGAGCGGGGAGGAGATCGCCGGGGTCCTGGTGCCGGAAGGGCGGGCGTCCGTTGGGAGTTCGCCCGTGCGGGCCGTGGTGACCGACGCGTTCCTGCGGGCGAGCGGGGCGCGGGTGGCGCGCGCCTGGACGTGCCGGCCGGGAGCGGGGAGCTGCCGGTGCGGATCGTGAAGGCGGTGCGGCAGGTGCCGACGGCGGGGACCGGAGGGAGCGGACCGGACGGGGTCGCCGCCGCCGACGGCCGGCGGCGTCCTGCTCGACCTGCGCGCCGTGAACGCCCGGCTCACCCGCGCCGGGGAGAAGCCGCTGGCGCCGACCGAATGGTGGCTCACGCCGCGCCCCGGCGCCGCCGACCGGACGGCCGCCGCGCTGCGGGCCCGCCCCGACATCGACCCCGAACAGGTCCTCCGTACGCGAGGAGATCGCCGACGAACTGCGTGACGATCCGCTCGGCGCGGGTCCGCAGTCCGCGCTGCTCGCGGTCGCCGCGGCCGCCGCCGCGCTGGCCGCCGTCGGCTTCGCGGTGAGCGCGGCGGCGTCGCTGCGGGAACGCTCCGCGGAGTTCGCCGTGCTGCGCGCGCTGGGGGCGCCGCGCCGCAGGCTCGCCCGGCTGATCGCGGCGGAGCAGGGCTTCCTGCTCGGGCTCGCCCTGCTGGTGGGGCTCGGGCTCGGCGCGGTCCTGACCCGCGCCGTGGTCCCACTGATCGTCCTCACGGGCGACGCGGCGCAGCCGGTCCCGCCGGTGCTGGTGGAGCTGCCCCTGTCCCATGTGGCCGCCCTGCTCACCGGAGTGGCGGCGGTCCCCCTCCTGATCGTCGCGGCCCTCGCGCTGCGCCGCGGCGACCCGACGGTGTCCCTGCGCCACGAAGGGGGCAACTGACATGCCCGCCCGCGTCGTCGCCCCCTGGGTCCGCACCCGGCTGCGCGCCGCCCCGCTGTCCGCCCTGGCGCTCGCCCTGCTCGTGACGGTGACCGCCTTCCTCGCCGCGCTCTTCCCGCGCTCGGTCGACTCGTACGAGAGCGAGGGCGCCCGCACCGCACTCGCCGACGCGGGTCCCGCGCGCACCGGCATCGAACTGACGGCCCAGGCCCCGGGACTGGAGCGGGATCAGCGCGCACGCGAGGACACGCTGCGCCCCGCGCCCCTGCGACACCAGTACGAGGAAACCCTCAAGGCCCTGCCCGCCCCCCTCCGCCCGGACCTCGCGCAGTCGACGTACGGCGCGCGCACGGTCAAGTCGCCGCCGGTCCTGGACCGCTGGCTGCCCCGGCTCGGCCCGCTGCCCCCGGAGTTCACGCTCGCCGCCCAGGCCGGTCTTGGCTCGCACGCGCGGGTGCGCGAAGGACGGCTGCCCACCGGGAAGCTGCCCGACGGCAAGGGCGTCACCTCGGACAGCCGCCGCGTCGAGGCGGCCGTGACGGCGGACACCGCACGCGTCATGCGGCTGAAGGTGGGTACGGACATCCATCTCGGCTCCACGCTCGGCCACCCCGTCACCGTCCGCGTCACGGGCATCCTCGAACCGCTGCGCCCCACGAGTTCCTACTGGGCGTACGATCCCGTGCTGCGCACCCCCGCCGAGGTCACCGTGCCCCGCCGGCCCCCGCAGAAGCGCTGGCACGCCGGGCTGCTCCTCGCCCCGGAGGCCGGACCGTTCCTGCCGGCCGTCGACCCGACCCCGCAGCGGTACTGGCGCGTCGCCCCCGACCCCGGCGCCCTCACCGCCCGCGACCTGCCGACGCTCAAGAGCCGCGTCGCGTCGCTCGAAAGCGGGCCGCTGCTCACCCGGATGCGTTCCTTCACGGACCCGGACGCGCTGCTCTCCACCGACCTCGACAAGGTCCTCACCGAGCACGCGGGACTACGGGACGCCGTCACACCGATCGTCGCCGTCGCCGCGTATGAAGTGGGCGGGGTCGCGGCCGTCGTCCTGTTGATGACCTGCGCGCTGCACGCGGGCCGACGGCACCGCGAACTGGCGCTGCTGCGGGCGCGCGGCGGTGCCGTGCGCGGCATCGCGGGACGGCTGATCGCCGAGACGTCGGTGGTGGCGGTGCCCGCGGCGGGCGCCGGGCTGCTGCTCGCCTACCTCGCCGTACCGGACGCGCGTGCGTGGCCGTCGGTGGGGCGGCGGCCGGGGTGTGCGCGCTGGCGTGCGCGGCGCTGCCGGTCCGCGCGGCGCTCACGCACCGCACGCCGCGCGCGCACGAGGACCGGGGCGACCTCGTCACGGCCCGGCCCTCCCGGCGCCGGACGGTGGCCGAACTGGTGTGCTGGTCCTCGTGGTGGCGGCGGTGGTGTCGCTGCGGAGGCGGGGCGCGGGGGACGGTGGCGCCACGGGGAGCGGGGGCCCGGGG
>RBWT01000374.1 GCA_004010275.1 Streptomyces huasconensis | reverse complement strand
GCCGCTGGCGGGCCGGTCCGCCTTGGGGCTCGGGGCTCGGCTGCGCCTGCTCAGCCTGCGGCTCGGGGTGTACGGGCTCGGCCACGGGCCGTCCGCCTCGGGCTCAGGGGCGCGCGGGCGCCGCTGCTGGGCCGTCGGCCTCGGGCTCAGCTGCGGGAGCGGCTGCTGGCCCGTCGGTCGGCGGCTCCGCGGCGTACGGGTGCTGCTGCGGGCTCCGCTGTCGCCCGGGCGGGCTTCGGCTCGGGACGCGTCGGCTTGTCTGCCGGTCGCTCCGCCTCCACCTCGGGACGCGTCGGCCTGTCTACCGGTCGCTCCGCCTCCGGTTCCGAAGTGGTCGGCTGGGGTGGGGCGTCGAATGTCGGGCGGGCGTGGTGCCAGGGGGCGTCGGAGCTGCGGGGGGTCGAGGGGCGGTTGGTCGGCGGGTCGGCCGTGGCCGCAGTTCCGCCCCCGGGCTCGGGCTCGGAGACCGGTTCGCGCACCGGCTCTGCCTCAGCCGGCGTGGGCGTCGACGTAGGCGTATCCGTCGGTCGCTGGGAGGCCGAGCCCTGGGTGACGCTGCGGGAGCGGCGCGGGGGGCGGGCCGGGGCTTCCGGTTGCTGGGAGGCGGCCGGCTGGGTGGCCGAGCCCTCGCTCGCCGAGCGGGTTCGGCGTACCGGGCGGTCGCCGGTCGCCGCGCGGCCCGCGCCTCGGGCCGGGCGGGTCGGGGCCGCGGGGAGCTGGCCCTTCAGGGGGCCCCACTCGTTGGGGTCGGGGACGCCGGGCGGCAGCATCTGGCGGCGCTTGGGGCCGCCGTGTTCGGACTCCCCCGGCTCCTTGGCGCCCGGCCAGGCCTTCGCGACACGCGCCGCGAGCACGAAGTCCTTGCGCAGCGGGTGGCCCTCGAAGTTCTCGGGCAGCAGCAGCGGGGTCAGCCCGGGGTGGCCCTCGAACGTCACGCCGAACATCTCGTGCGTCTCGCGCTCATGCCAGGCGGCGCCCGCGTAGACGCCGACCGCGGAGGCGAGCACCGGGGCGTCGTGCGGGACCGTCGTACGCAGGAGGAGGCGGCGTACGGGCACGAGTGCGACCACGTGGGCGCAGATACGGAAGCCCATGCCGGGTTCGTCGACCGCGCTCAGCCAGTCGAAATAGGTGCAGGAGAGCGTGGTGCGGGCGGTCTCCAGGGCGGTCGTCCACTGGGCCGGGGGGACGTCGACGGTCAGTACGTCGTACGACTCCTCGGCCGTCGCCTCCGCGCCGAAGAGCTCCTCGACGGGGCTCGGCAGCCAGCCGGTCACCGGTCGCCCTCCCGGGCCTCGGTCGCGGACGCCGGTCCCTGGACGAGGCCGCTGCGCAGCGCCGCCGTGGAAGGCCGCGTTCCGCTGCCGTACCGCTCGCCGAGCGACTCGCGGGCGATCTTCTCCTGGAGCTTGAGGATGCCCTGGAGCAGCGCCTCGGGCCGGGGAGGGCAGCCGGGAACGTACACGTCGACGGGGATGATCTGGTCGACGCCCTTGGTGACGGAGTACGAGTCCCAGTACGGTCCGCCGCAGTTGGAGCAGGCGCCGAAGGAGATGACGTACTTCGGTTCGGGCATCTGTTCGTACAGACGCTTCACGGCGGGCGCCATCTTGTCGGTGACCGTGCCGGACACGACCATCAGGTCGGCCTGGCGCGGGCCCGGTGCGAACGGGATGACGCCGAGCCGGATGAAGTCGTGGCGCGCCATCGAGGCGGCGATGAACTCGATCGCGCAGCAGGCGAGTCCGAAGTTGAAGACCCACAGGGAGTAGCGGCGGCCCCAGTTGAGGACCACCTTCATGGGTTCGGGGGCGAGGCGGGAGAGCACGCCCAGCCGCTTCGGCTCCGGCAGGTCCACGGGGGCGGAGGTGGCGGAGGCGGGGGTCACGGGGCTCACGTCCATGTGAGGACGCCCTTCTTGTATGCGTACAGCAGGCCCACGGCGAGGAAGCCGAGGAAGATGAACATCTCCACGAGGGTCGTCGCGCCGTAGCCGGGCGCGGCGAAGACCGTCGCCCAGGGGAAGAGGAAGATCGAGTCGACGGCGAAGATCACGTAGAGGAAGGCGTAGACGTAGTAGCGGACCTGGGTGTGGGCCCAGCCCTCGCCGACGGGGTCGACGCCGCACTCGTACGTCAGGAGTTTCTCGGGGGTGGGCACCACCGGGCGCAGCAGCCGTCCCGCCCCGAAGGCGACGGCGACGAACAGCACGCCGATGAGTGCGAGCAGCCCCACGACGGAGTACGACTGGTAGTAACTTGCCGCGACGTTCGTCACGTGCACGTCAGCCCCTTCACTCCTCGACCGCCTTGATCCTGATCCCGTGCATGAGCCTTGGCCTGAGCCTGAGCCTGTTCGACGATCTGTACGCACGGGAGTCTAGGGCCTGCTAAAGGATCGGTAAGCAGAGCGTCACTCCTCGGTCGACGTGCGCGTCACCCGCCGGTGAGGCGAGGTGGGGTTATCCCCCGGGTGGCCTGGCGGGGTTCCTCATGGCGTTACGGCGGCGCGCCCGGCACTCTGGCGCGTATGACCGTACGCAGCACCACACTCCCCCTCGACGCCGAACCACTGCCGCCCGCGCGCTTCGCGTACGACACGCGCACGTGGCAGGAGATCACCCACCTTCTGGTGAACCTGCCCGTGGGCATCGCCGGCTTCGTCTACGCGGTGTGCACGCTGTCGCTGGGCGCCGGGCTGACGGTGACGGTCGTCGCCTGCCGTTGCTGGCCGTGGGGTTGCTCGGTGCGCGTGCGCTGGGCCGGGCCGAGCGGGTGCGGGCGAGGAAGCTGCTCGGCGTACGGGTGGAGGAGCCGAGCCCGATGCGAGTGCCCTACGGGGGCGGCTTCTTCGGCCGGCTCTGGTCGACCCTGAAGGACCCGGTGGGCTGGCGCACGATGCTGTACGCGGTCATCCGGTTGCCGTGGGGCGTGGTCACCTTCACCGTGACGCTCGTCGGGCTCATCGTGCTCTGGCCGGTGCTGCCCTTCATCGCCCGTGGCCTGACCAACGCCGACCGGGCGATGGTGCGGGGGCTGCTCTGCCCCTCCGACGAGCTGGAGCGGCGCATCGCCGAACTGGAGTCCGACCGGGGCGTGGTCGTGGACACCGCCGCCGCCGACCTGCGCCGCATCGAGCGCG
>RBWT01000373.1 GCA_004010275.1 Streptomyces huasconensis | reverse complement strand
TTCGGGGGCCGTGGGGGCGGCGGGGACCTTGAGGGCTAGGGGATCAGGACCACCTTGCCCATCGTGGCGCGGTCTCCATCGCGCGGTGCGCCGCTGCCGCCTCCGCCAGCGGGAAGCGCTGGACGGCCGGGGTGAAATGGCCGGTCGCCGCCTCGGTGAGCGCGGCCAGCTCCAGGGTGCGTACGGGGTTGTCGCCGCCCGCCTTCTGCATCATCGCCGGGCCGAGCACGTGGAGCTGCGTGATGCCGCGGGCGGCGAGTTCCGCCTCGTCGAACGTCAGCGGCTCACCGTCGTGCAGGCCCCTGCCCGACCAGCCGAAGACGACGTGGCGGCCGCCGGGCCCGAGGAGGCCGACCGCGGCCAGGCCCGCCTCGCCGCCCACGCCGCTCGAAGACGATCGTCGTGGGGCGGCCGTCGAGGCTTTCCTTGAGGTACGCGCGGACCTCGTCGGGCCACGCCGGGTCCGTGTAGTCCACGGCGAGGTCGGCGCCGTTCGCCCGGACGCGGGCCGTCTTCCGCGGGCCGCCGGCGAGACCGATGACCGTGGCGCCCCGGTGCTTGGCGTACTGGGTCAGGAGCGTGCCGATGCCGCCTGCCGCCGCCGGGATGATCACCACCGAGTCGGGGTCCGGCTCGGCGAACCGGAGGATGCCCATCGTCGTGCGGCCGGTGCCGATCAGCGCGACCGCCTGGGCGAAGTCCAGTTCGGCGGGGAGTTCGTGCAGGCGGGACGCCTCCGTGACGGTCTGCTCGGCGTAGCCCCCGGGGGCGAAGCCGATGTGGGCGACGACGCGCTTGCCGAGCCAGGCCGGGTCGACGCCCTCGCCCAGCCCGTCGACCGTGCCGGCCACCTCGCGGCCGGGGGTCGTGGGCAGGGGCGGGAGTTGGGGCAGCGGGCCCTGGATGCCTTCGCGTATCGCGGTGTCCAGGAGGTGGACGCCGGCGGCGGCGACCTTGATGCGGACCTGGCCGGGGGGCTGGGGCGGGGGTGGGTGTCTCCTCGTAGACGAGGTTTTCGGCGGGGCCGAAGGTGTGGAGGCGGATGGCGTGCATGGTGGGCTGGGGGTGCGGGTGGGCTGGGTGTGTGTGGTGGGCTGGGCGTGCGGGGTGGGCTGGGCGTGCATGGTGGGCTCCTTGGGTGTGCGGTGGTGCTGCTTTCCTCTGGAGCCCTCACTGTTCAACCTCAAGCGGACTTGAGGTCAAGCCTCGACCTGGTCAGCGCGAGCGTCACCGCCTCCACCGCGCTGTTGAACGACACCTCGGACAGCAGGCCCGGCGCCGCGACCTGGTCGCCCGCCAGGTACACGCCGTGGCCACGGTCGATCTTCGGGCGGTCGCGCCACGTCGTGCCGGGGCGGTCCAGTGCGCCCGTACGGCCGTTCGCCACCGAGGCGCGGCGCCACGTCAGGCGGTCGCGCCAGCCGTCGAAGCCGAGGTCGAGCAGGTGCTCGGCGCGGGCCACGCCCGCCTGCTTCGTCTCGTCCGGGGCGAGGGGGATCTGGGCCTGGACGAGCTGTTCCCCCTCAGGGGCCAGCGTGCGGTCCTGGGCGGTGAAACGCTCGACCCAGCCCGGCCGGTCCAGGTCCGAGACCGCGAACGCGTCTCCCCTGCGGGTGCGGAACGCCACGTCGACCAGCGCGGTGCGGCCGCTCTCCCAGCGCAGGGAGTCGTCGCCGCAGAGGCGGCGGGCCGCGTCGAGGGACGTCGCGACGACGACCGGGCCGTTGCGGGGGACGTCGGCGAGGCTCTCGACGCGGGCCAGCGTCTCCACCTGTACGCCCAGCTTCCAGGCCAGCGCCGCCATGCGGTCGATGACCGAGGCCCAGCCGCCCCGCGGGTAGTGCGCCTCGGGAGGCAGCTTCGTCGCGCGGCGCAGGCGTTCCTGTACGAAGCGGGCCGAGAGGGAACCCGGGTCGTGGTGGAACGTCGCCACCCCCACGTAGTGCGCGGCGGCCCGCGCGCCCTCCTCGCCGACCTGGGCCGTCGCCCACGTGGTGAAGTCCTCGTCGACGGGAGCCTGTTCGGCCTTGCGGCGCAGCAGCTTCAGCATCGCGAGCGGCGGTACGCGGTGCAGCGTGCCGTGGTGGTGCAGGCGCAGCCGGGCGCCCTCGAGGGGCGGCAGCGGGGCCAGCGGGCCGATGAGGTCACGTTGCTTGAGCCAGGTCCAGTGGGGGCCGCCGTTGTAGAGGGCGTGCGGGCCCTCGTTCGTGCGGTACGGGGCCCTGGCGGTGCGGGCGCGGCCGCCGAGGGTGTGGTGTGCCTCGTGCAGGGTCACGCGGGCTGCCGGCCTCGGCGGCGGTGATCCCCGCGGTGAGGCCGGCGAAGCCGCCGCCGATGACGGTCAGGTGGGTGGCTGGGGGCATTGGGGGGCTCCCTCGGGGTGTTGTCCTTGTCGGCCTTCATGGGGTGGACGGGTGGGGGGTGGGGGGATGTGACATCTCGGAGGTGTGCCCGGGGCGTTGTCAGTGGTGGCGGGCACGATGAGGGCATGGCTCAGAAGACTCAGAAGGCGAAGGTTGTGCGGGGTACCAAGGCCGCGGGCCTCGTGAAGCCGGCGCGGCGGGCCGAGGTGCCTTTGCCGCCGCTGCGGCCCTTCGAGGGTGGGGAGCTGGAGCCCGACGGGGATTACGACGGGGTCGAGTTCCGCGGGCTCGACCTCGGGGGGCAGGACGCGGGCGGAGCGCTCTTCATGGACTGCGCGGTGTCCGGCTGCGGGGTGGGTGAGACCCGGCTGGCGCGGGCGCGGTTCGTCGACTCCGTGCTGACCGGGGTGTCGGGTGTGGGGACCGATCTCGCGGAGGCGTCGCTGAGGGATGTGGAGGTGGTCGACGCGAGGCTCGGCGGTGTGCAGTTGCACGGGAGTGTGCTGGAGCGGGTCGTGGTGCGGGGCGGGAAGATCGACTACCTGAATCTGCGGAAGGCGCGGTTGCGGGATGTGATCTTCGAGGAGTGCGTGCTGGTGGAGCCGGACTTCGGGCTCGCGTCCTTGGAGCGGGTGGAGTTCCGGGACTGTGTGCTGCGGGGGGTGGACTTCAGCGGGGTCCGGATGAAGGACGTGGATCTGCGGGCCGCCGGGGAGTTGGAGGTCGGCGCGGGGGTTGGGGGCGGTTGGCCGGGGCGGTGATCAGTCCTGGGCAGTTGATCGAGTTGGCGGCGGGGTTTGCGGCGGAGGTGGGGGTGCGGGTGGCTGGGCCGGGGGATTAGGCGT
>RBWT01000372.1 GCA_004010275.1 Streptomyces huasconensis | reverse complement strand
GCCGTTCGGCGACGGCTCCGGTGAGCAGGTCGGCGGCGTCGGCGGCGAGGATGCCCAGGGCCTGTCGACGATGTGGTCGATGGGGTGCGGGGCGGTGCGGTGCATGCCGCGGACGGAGTCCCAGCCGAGCGGGGACGCGGTGGGGACCCGGGTGAGGGCGTCATTGACGGCGGCCAGTGCGGTGGCGGGGGCGGGATGGCCGTCGACGTGGCGGCCGAGCAGGGCGCGCAGTGTTCGCGCAGGGAGCGCAGGCGTGCCGCGCAGATCTCCTGCAGACCGGCGTCCGCGGGGGCGAGGTTGTGGTCGACCAGCCATTGGTTGGCGCCGGAGGGCGTGCCCAACGCATCGAGGAACTGGCCGCCCGGCAGGGCGATGGCGCTGTTGGCGAGGTCGAGCGCGGGGTAGTGCTCAGCGCCCGGCGCCGGCGGCAGCCCGGGGTCGACAGCTTCGGCGGTATCGGTCTCACTCACACATCTCACGTTACAGCTTGCTTTCATCCGTGACAAACACCTATGGTCACGGATGAAAGCCAATCTATCCGTGAGGTGATTTCGTCATGACAGCAACCGGCGCGTCCAGCGAGCAGGTCCCCGTCCGCGTCTTCGGCGGCCCGACCGCACTCATCGAGTACGGCGGGCTGCGGTTCCTGACCGACCCGACCTTCGACGCCCCCGGCAGCTACCCGTCGGGCCTGGCCAAGACCGCGCCCGCCTCCGCCGCGCCCGCCGATCTGGGCCCTGTCGACGTGGTGCTGCTGTCGCACGACGAGCACTGCAACCTCGACGCCTCGGGCCGGACCCTGCTCGCCGATGTCCCCCTGACCCTGACCACGCCCAGTGGCGCGGCCAGGCTGGGCGGCACCGCACGCCCCCTGAAGGACTGGGAGTCCATCGAGCTCGACCGCCCCGGTGGCGGCACGATCACCGTCACCGGCGTCCCGGCCCTGCACGGCCCCGGCGCGCGCGAGGACCTCGAACCGGTCGTCGGCGAGGTCGTCGGCTTCGTCCTGAGCGGTGACGGCCTGCCCACCGTCTACGTCAGCGGCGACAACGCCCAGCTCTCCCTGGTCCGCGAGATCGCCGCCCGCCTGGGCCCGGTGGACACCGCTGTCCTGTTCGCCGGCGCGGTCCGCACTCCCGTCCTGGACGGCGCGTTGCTCACGCTCGACAGTGCTCAGGCCGCCGAGGCCGCCCGCATCCTGGGCGCCCGCCGGATCGTGCCGGTCCACGACGACAGCTGGGCCCACTTCACCGAGGGCCGCGACGCGCTCGTCGCCGCCTTCGCCGCCGCCGGCCTCACCGACCGCGTCGACTTCGGCGTCCGCGGCTGACCCTGAGTACGCCGCAGCGTGCGGCGAGCCGCGCGTCGGGCCCGTATGCCGGACACGGCCGGGCGCCGGACACGGTCCGTACGCCGGACGCGGCCAGGTGCCCGCCGATCAGAGACCCACCGTGACTGTCGGCCGACCCCGGCCTCCGCTCTCGCCTCCCGTACCAGCGGAGGACCGCACCACCCAAGGACCGCACGACCGAAGGACCGCACCACCATGACCGACCCCATCCGCGGCACCCGCCACGGCTCCGCCCCCGCCGCCCTGTCCGTACTGGACTCCGCCATGACCGGCACCGGCCAAACCGCCGCGGAGGCACTGGCCGGCAGCATCGAACTCGCCCGGCTCGCCGACCGGCGGGGCTTCACCCGCTACTGGATGAACGAGCACCACGCCATGCCCGGCGTCTCCACCTCCAGCCCACCCGTCCTGCTCGCCCGGCTCACCGCCGAGACGCCGACTGCGGATCGGCGCGGGCGGGATCATGCTCCCCAACCATCCGCCACTGATCGTCGCCGAACAGTTCGGCATGCTGGACGCCCTCGCTCCCGGCCGCATCGACCTGGGCCTGGGCCGCGCCCCCGGCACCGACCACACCACGGCCGCCGCCCTGCGCCGCGGCGCGAGCGACGCCGAGGACTTCCCCCAGCAGGTCCTGGAACTGCTGCACTTCCTCGGCGACGACTTCCCCGCCGAACACCCCTACGCCAACCGCGTATACGCCGTACCCGGCCCCGCCCAGGACCGGCTCAACGGCGTCACCCCGCCCACCGGGCGCCTGCCCGTGTGGCTGCTCGGCTCATCCGGCTACTCGGCGCAGCTCGCCGCCCGGCTCGGCCTGCCGTTCGCCTTCGCCGCCCACTTCAACCCGCACGATGCCGTACCCGCCCTGCGCCTGTACCGCGAGCGGTTCGCTCCGTCCAAGGCCCTGGCCGAGCCGTATGCGCTGGTCAGCTTCACCATCGCCGCATCGGATGACGAGCGTGAGGCCCGCCGCCAGGCCGGCACCCTCGCGCACGCCATGCTCCGCATGTTCCAGCGCAAGTCCTACCTGCTGCCGTCCCCCGAGGAAATGGACGCCTACGCCTACGACGCCCAGGAACGCCAGGCCGTCGACAGCTGGCTGAACCACGTCCCGCACGGCACCCCCGAGCAGGTCACCGCCCACCTGAACCAGGTCCAGCGGAACTCCGGCGCCGACGAGCTCATGATCGGCGGCGTCGGCCACTCCGCCCAGGCCCGACTGCGCTCCATCGAGCTGATCGCCGACGCCTACGGCATGCCCGACACCCGTACTGACGGGGGAAGTTCCCCGTGGCCGCCGTCCTCGCCCTGACCACCGGCCCCTCCCCCGCGTCCCGTACCGCCCTGCTGGCCGAGCACACCGCCGCGAGCCTGCCCGGGCCCGCGGCCCCCACACCCACGTACTCGCCCTGCGCGACCTGCCCGCCGCACCGCTGCTCACCGCGGACACCCACCACGCAGTCGATCGCCCGCGCTCTGCGCCTGGTCGCCGAGGCCGACTCCCTCGTCGTGGCCACCCCCATCCACCAGGCCGCCTGCTCCGGCCTGCTCAAGACCTTCCTCGACCTGCTGCCCCAGCACGCGTTCACCGGAAAACCGGTGCTCCTGCTGGCCACCGGCGGCAGCCCGGCCCACGTCATGGCCCTCGACCACGCCCTGCACCCGGTCCTCACCGCGCTCGGCGCCCACGTCACCCAGGGCCGGTTCGCCCTGGACCGGCACATCATGACCGCCTCGGACGGCACGACGGCCTTCGACCATGACGACGAGCTTCAACTGGGCCGGGCCATCGAGCAGTTCGCCCGCACCTTCCCGCCCCACGCGCACCTGACCGCCGTCTGACAACCACCGACCGCCCCGCCCGGCAGCCGCCACCCGAAAGCACTCAGGACATGGCCCACCCCAG
>RBWT01000371.1 GCA_004010275.1 Streptomyces huasconensis | reverse complement strand
GGCCCTGCGCTCGGGGCCGTGCGGCGCAGCAGGCGGGCGCCATGCCGACCAGCCAGGCCACGGCTCCTCCGGCGAGGGTGAGCGCGAGGTGGCCGGGGACCTGGCCGAGGGTCTGCGGGGCGAAGAGGGTGGCCGAGCTGATGAAGGTGAAGATCAGATGCCCGGGCGGTCCGATGCGGGTCGCGTCGCACAGCGTCTTCTGCGCAGCGGCGAGGACCGCGCCGACGGCGACGAGGACCGCGGCGGAGCTGGTCAGCGAGGCCGTGACCAGGGCCACGGCCACCCCGGCGGTCATCCCGGCGACGACCCAGGCCAGGGCGCGCGCCCTGGAGGCGTACGGGAGGTTGTGGGCGTACAGGGCGCAGAACGAACCGGCCATCGTGTACATCACGAGGTCGAGCCGCCCGAGGGCGAGGAGCGTCAGGTTCGGTATCGCGTTGGCCACGACACGCTGCACGGCGGGCTTGAACCAGATGTCGGACGGCCGGCCCGGGCGCAGCACCCCGGCGAGCGGAAGCCTGCGCGGGCGTGCGGGGCGGCGGGCGGGGTGCGGGGACGGCGGAGTGCTGCTCATGCCTAAAACATTAGCAAGTGTTTTACTCGAAAAAGATTTGCCCTCGAAGTGTGGCGCTCCCCCTGTGCTCCCCCCATGCACCCCCGTGCGCTCGCGTACGGCCGCACGGGCCCGGGCATCGACCCGACGACGACCCGGCAACACCGTCGACTGGGGGAGGTACGCGGTGCACGGACCGGTGCAGGCCGCCTGGCTGCTCGTCGCCCTGTGCGCGGTGAGCGGTTCCTACTGTCTGCTGCGGATGCGCAGCCGGATCGAGGAACAGCGCCGCACCGCGGGCGGCGAGGCGCTCATGGGCTTCGGGATGGCGGTGATGGCCGTGCCCGCGGCGGTCGTCGCCCTGCCGCGCTGGGCCTGGCTGGGCTACGCGGCGGTGTTCGGCGCGGCGACGCTGCACGCGCTCTGGGCGGCGCGCGCGAGCCGCCACCACCTCCACCACCTCGTCGGCGCGTTCGCCATGGTCTACATGTCGGCGGCGATGATCACGGTGCCGGGCGCGCACGCGGGCCACGGGGGCGCGGGCCTGCCCCCGTTGACCGGCGCCCTCCTGCTCTACTTCGCCGGTACGTACCTGTGGTCCGGCGCCCGGCTCGTTCCCGCGGGGCCGGTCGCGGCCGGCCGGGGCGGCGGCTCGGCGGTGATCGGCTGGGGGGACCGGCCGGAGCTGGCGCTGGCGTGCAGGATGCTCGATGGGCATCGGCATGCTGGCCATGCTGCTGACGCTCTAGCCGACCCCGGCCGCCGCGGTCGACGCGGCGTCAGCGGGCGATCAGCGCGGCCAGCACGGTGAGGTTGTCGATCTGCCAGTCCGCCGCCTCGGCCACGGCCGGATCATCCGCCCACAGGTGGCCCCACGGGCCGCGGCGGATGTGCGCCGTGCGCAGTCCGGCCTGTTTCGCGGGGAAGACGTCGTGCGCGGGGTGGTCGCCGACGTACAGCGTCTCGCGCGGCCGGCCTGGGCCACTTCGAGCACCCGTGTGAAGAAGGCGGGGTCCGGCTTCGCCACGCCCCAGTCGCCCGCGGTGACGATGAGGTCGGCGGGCAGGTCGAGGTCGCGCAGGAGTTCGGCGGCGCGAGCGGATTCGTTGCCCGCGATGACGACGCGGACGCCGAGCTTGTGGAGGCCGCCGAGCGCGGGCCGCACATCGGGATAGAGATCGGTCTCGCCGAGATGCTCGCCCCGGCCCGCGGCCTCGCGCGCGTGATGGGCCGATGCGATGTCCATGTCCGGGCTGATCAGGCGCAGCGCGTCGAGGGCGTCGCCGCCCTGGGCGACGACGGAGCCGACGAGCGCGGAGACGGTGTGCCGCGGAACCTGCAACCAGTCCGCCCAAGAGGCCCAGTAACGGTCGTCTTTCGTGAGGGTCTCCCCCACGTCGAACACAATGGTCTCGATCATCGTCCGACACTACGGCGTACCGCCTTCCGCACATCGGCGCCACTCGGCGGGCGGCGCGGAGCGACCCGATCAAGCCCTCTTTCGCACCCCGGGCCCGCGCGCCGGCCGTGGCATCCGTCACTTGCGGAGACAGCCCATACCCTTGGGCGGCCCGGCCCTCATAGGCTGGGCGGCATGATGGTCCCCGTCGCGCTGTTGCTGCTGGGCGCCCTGACCGCAGTGCTCGCCCCCCGGATGCTCGCGCGGGCCGACTGGCCGGAGCGCGAACCCGTGGTCGCGCTGTGGATGTGGCAGTGCGTCGTGGCGGGTGTCCTGCTCTGCTGCGCGCTCTCGATGGCGCTGAGCGCGGCCGCCGCGTGGCAGGCCGTGCGCGGCCACCTCTTCGCCCCGGCCCCGCACGCCGTGGTCGAGGCGTACGCCCTCCAGGCCCCTGGCCCCTGGGCGGCGGCCACCGCCGTGACGCTGGCCTGCGGCGGCGTGTGGACCGCGGCGATGCTGACGCGCGAGATCGCCCAGGCGCGGGCCCGCCGCGCCGGCCGCCGTGCCGAACTCCTCGTGCGGGCCCCGCTGTTGCCCGGCGAGGAGCCCGGCGCGGAAGGGTCGTCGTCCTGGAGCCGAGCGCCCGGACGCCTGGTGGCTGCCGGGCCAGGCGCCCCAACTGGTCATCACCACGGCCGCCTTGCGCCGCCTGAAGGGCCGCCAGCTCGACGCGGTGCTCGCCCATGAGCAGGGCCACGCGCAGGCGCGGCACGACTGGCTGCTGCACTGCTCGGGCGCGCTGGCCGTCGGCTTCCCCCAGGTACGGGTCTTCGCGGCGTTCCGCGACGAGATGCACCGCCTGGTGGAGCTGGCCGCCGACGACGTGGCCTCGCGCCGCTTCGGCCGGCTGACGATCGCGCTCGCACTGGTCGAACTGAACGAGGACCGCGGCGTCTTCGGCCCCTGCCCCACACCGCACGCGCACGTCCCGCAACGCGTCCACCGCCTGCTCTCCGCCCGCCCCCGGCTCACCGCGGGCCGCAGGCTCCGCCTGACGGCGACCGCGGCGCTGGTACCGGTGATCCCGGTCCTGGTCACGTTCGTACCGGGGTTGCGGGCGCTGGGCTAGGGCGTTCCGGCGGTCCGCGAGTCGCCCGGCCTGGCTGACGCCCACCCCTGCCCTCTTGCCGGAGCCCGGCCGGGCTTTCACACTGCGGGGCACGGGTGCGGGAGGGGGAGAACGATGGTGGTACGACGACGGCGGGGCGGGCGTCGAGGAAGAGCGCGCGTACGCAGGCGAAGACGTGGGGCGGGGCGCGGCGGTGGTCGCCGCGCGTGTGGGTGGCGGGGAACT
>RBWT01000370.1 GCA_004010275.1 Streptomyces huasconensis | reverse complement strand
CGAGAACTCCCGACCTCCCGCGAACCCCGAGAACTCCCGACGAACTCCCGACAACTCCCGCGAACCCCGCGAACCCCGCGAACCCCGCGACCCCGAGAACTCCGAGAACTCCGAGAACTGTACGAACGTACAAGAGCCACGGGAGCCCCACTCGGCAGCCCGTACAAAGTCACGCCAACCCGCGGGCTAGGCTGACCACCGTGAAGGTCCTCGTCATCGGCAGTGGTGCCCGCGAACACGCCCTGTGCCGCTCTCTGTCCCTCGACCCCGACGTCTCCGAGCTGCACTGCGCCCCCGGCAACGCCGGGACCGCCGAAGTGGCCGAGACCCACCCGGTCGACGCCCTCGACGGCGCCGCCGTGGCCGCGCTGGCGGCCGAACTCGGCGCCGGGCTGGTCGTCGTGGGCCCGGAGGCCCCGCTGGTCGTTGCGTCGCCGACGCCGTGCGCGCCGCCGGTATCCCGTGCTTCGGCCCCTCCAAGGAAGCCGCCCAGCTGGAAGGCTCGAAGGCGTTCGCCAAGGACGTGATGGCGGGCGCGAGCGTGCCGACCGCCCGGTCCTACGTCTGCACCACCGCGGCGGAGATCGACGAGGCCCTCGACGCCTTCGGGGCGCCGTACGTCGTCAAGGACGACGGGCTCGCCGCCGGCAAGGGCGTCGTCGTCACCGACGACATCGAGGCGGCCCGCGCGCACGCCCTCGCCTGCGACCGCGTGGTCATCGAGGAGTTCCTCGACGGCCCGGAGGTCTCCCTCTTCGCGATCACCGACGGCGAGACCGTCGTGCCGCTGCAGCCCGCCCAGGACTTCAAGCGGGCGCTGGACGGGGACGAGGGGCCGAACACCGGAGGCATGGGCGCGTACTCGCCGCTCCCGTGGGCCGATCCCAAGCTGGTCGACGACGTCATGGGGAGCGTGCTCCAGCCGACCGTCGACGAGCTGCGCCGCCGCGGCACGCCCTTCGCCGGGCTGCTCTACGCGGGCCTCGCGATCACCAGCAGGGGCGTACGCGTGATCGAGTTCAACGCACGCTTCGGCGACCCCGAGACCCAGGTGGTCCTCGCCCGCCTCAAGACTCCGCTGGCCGGGCTCCTGATGGCCGCGGCCACCGGCAACCTGGCCGACCTGCCCCCGCTGCGCTGGAGCGACGACGCCGCGGTGACCGTGGTCGTCGCCTCGCACAACTACCCCGGCACGCCTCGCACGGGAGACCCCATCGAGGGCCTCGACGCGGTGGCGGCACAGGATGCCCCCCACGCGTACGTCCTGCACGCCGGAACCCGGCGCGACGGCGACGCCGTCGTCAGCGCGGGCGGCCGGGTGCTGTCCGTGACGGCGACCGGCGACGGCCTCACGCAGGCCCGTGAGCGCGCGTACGCCGCGCTGTCCCGCATCCGCCTCGACGGCTCGCAGCACCGTACGGACATCGCGGCGAAGGCGGCCGCGGAGGCGTGACCCGCCCCGCGTCCGCGTGACGTCCAGCCGACTTCAGGCCCCGGAACCGACACTCGGTCCGGGGCCTTTTGGCAGCCACCTTTAGCCAAAGCCATTCCATCGAGTGACCGCTGGCCCATCCGGCTGACGGCGACCGGTACCCCAACTAGGGTGCGGCGCAAGCGTTCCGGGCGCCCAGAGCCAAACAGACCACCGGCATTGCGATGTCAGTGGCGGGTGCCACAGTGGGGGAGTGAGCAAGAGCAACGCCATTGATGTGTGCCGTCGGCCCAGGCCGGCGGCCGAGCAGTAGGCAGCAGGGGGTGCCATCGGTCGTGTCAGGTACGGGTGTGGAGGTCGGCGCGCAGGCCGCGCGCTCCCGGGCCCTCGCCGTGCTGCGGCTGCGCAGCCGGGCGCTGGCCGTGGCCCTGTTGCCCGCGGCCGCCGCCGTCGTGCTGCTCGCGGGTGGAGCCACGGGCCATATCGGCGGCGCGAGTTGGGACGTCGTGCGCTGGGTGGTGACGGTGCTCGCCGTGCTCGTGCTGCTCGCCGCGGCGGGTGTCGCGCTGGTCGTCGCCCGGGCCAGGCCCGCGCTGAGCCCCACGGTCCCGGTCGCCGAGGAGTCCGCCCCCGACCTGTACCGCCTGGTCCGTGATCTCGCCGACCGGCTGGACGTGCCCGCGCCCTCGGCGATAGCGCTCACCCCCGACTGTGACAGCTGGCTGGAGGACCGCACCCATCCGGCACACGGCCCACCCGCGCGGGACCGCGACACCCCCCGCGACGAGCGGTGGGGCCTCCGGCGGCGCGGGCGACGTCCGCGCCCCTGAGCGGCGGTCTTCCGCCGCGCCTGTGCTCGTGATCGGCTCGCCGTTCCTGTGGTGGATGCGGGTGGGCGAGCTGCGGGCGGTGCTCGCCCCGGTCGTGGCGGGCACGGGTCCCTCCGCGCACCCCGACATAGCGGCCGCCCGGCGCTTCGTGCGCGGGCTCGACGCGGCGGTCGCGGTCGCCGCGGCCCCAGGGCGCGGCCCACTGACGCGTACGGTGCTGGCCGGTGTCGGCTGGGTCGCCCGGCTGCTCCTGCGCAACTGCCGGGTGCACGCCGCCGAGATGGAGCGAGGGGTCGCCGCGGCCGCCGCCGAGCGCGCCCAGACCGTGGACTACGGCGTGCGGATCGTCGCCCAGGAGCAGGTCGGCCTCGCGTACGCGGGCTGGGACCGGCTGCTCACCCGGGTCGCGCTGCCCGCCTGGCGGATGGGCCGCTGGCCGTCCCGGCTGGACGCGGGTGTGGTCTCCGCGCTCACCGAGCTGTCCCGCAGGGACCGCCTGGCCGAAGGGTTCGCCTCCCGGCTGGGCGAGCGTCCCGCCTGCGACCTGCTGGAGGAGCCGGGTTCGGTGGACGAGGCGGCGTCGCTGCTCGCCGCCCGCCTCTTCCACGGCGGCCCCGCGGAGACGGGCCCGGACTGGGCGCCGGTGGCCTGGCAGGAGTATCCGGACGAGGTCGTGGACCGCAAGTGGCGCATGGACGCCGCCCGCCTGCACCGCGTCCTGGACTCCCTGGGCGTCGGCCACCGCGCGGACCCCACGGGCCCCGACCCCGAGGGCCCGACGCTCGCCCGCGTCCTGGACCACCTGACCACCACCGTGGAGGTGCCGGGGGCGGCGCGTGGAGTGCGTGGGGCGCATGGGCTGGAGGGGGAGCATGGGCTGGATGGGGAGCATCTGGGTGGGGCACCTGATGAGGCGTACGAGGCCTCTGCGGCGCCGGAGGGTGACGGCGCGGGTCGTCCGGGCGTACGGGGTGGCGGTGACGGCCCGGATGCCGAGCAGGTCCGTGACACCGGCCTGGACGCGCTCCTCCGCACAGGCCCCGCTTCCGCTGCCGACCCCGACGCCCGCCCTGACGCCCGCCCCGACACCCGCCCCGAT
>RBWT01000369.1 GCA_004010275.1 Streptomyces huasconensis | reverse complement strand
GCGGGGAACCCGGCGGGCGATCGGGCGGGGGATCGGGCCGCCGCCGCCGAGTGGACCCGCGAGCTGCTCTGGCCCTGAGCCCCCTCGGGGCGGCGTCGGCCTCACCCGCTGAAGTCGTACAGCGCGAAGTCCCGCACGGGTCGGTACCCGATCCGCTGGTAGAGCCCATTGCTGGTCGGGTTGTCGAGGTCGGTGAAGAGCAGGACCTCCCCGGCGCCCACGTCGAGCGCGGCGCGGCTGACGGCCACGGTGGCGGCACCGGCGTACCCCCGGCCGCGAAGGGCCGCGGGGGTGTACACGGTGGCGACGCGGACCTGCCCCGCGGCGCGGCGGGTGACGCTCGCCATCGCGGTGGGCGTCCCGTCGGGCGTCTCCCAGAGCGTGACGCCGCCGTAGGAGATACGGGACGTGCCCCACTCCCCGGCGTCCCTGCCGGGCCGCTGCCCCACGGCCTCGCAGAACTCCCGGTACCAGCGCGCGAGCAGGTCCAGGTCACCCTCGGCGGCGACCCGGGCACGGCCCGGCGGGGCGGGCTCGGGCGGCGTGAGGGTGTCGAGCCGGTACAGCCGCTGCCGGGTGCCGAGCGTCGCCGTCACCCCGGTGTACTTCTCCCAGGCCCGGGCGAAGGCCTCCGCGGTCTCCCGGGCGGCGGCGACTCCCGACAGGTCGGGCGCGGTGCCCGCGAGCTTCCGGGCGAGGGCTTCGGCGGCCTCGGGCCCGACGGGCGAGAGGGTCATCGGATACGGCGGAGTACGCAGAAAGGCGCCCCGAACCCGCCCTGCCGCACCGGCATCGGCTCCGGTATCGGCATCGGCGTACGTACCGAACTGCGGCGCCTCCTCCCCGTACACATGGAGCCCCTGCACGCGCAGGGTGTCGGTGACGCTGAGGAGGGCGGTGTGCAGGGCCGGTTCGGAGCGCAGGAAGTCGGCGGCGCGGGCGTGGAAGGCGTCGAGGTCGTGGGTCAGCTGCCAGGAGGAACGCGAGTCGGTGGACATGGCCCATGATCCCGCGCGCCGCCCACCGCCCACAAAGAACTTTTTCCGCCCCTGACCACGCTCCCGCTCACGCCTCCACCCTGAACACCGGCACGGCGAACCCCTCGGCCGCCCGGAACGCCACCTTCAGCCCCATCCCGATCCGCAGCCCCTCCGCCGCCCCGCAGCCGACGACCTCCGTCATCATCCGGGGCCCCTCGGCGAGATCGACGACCGCGGCGACGTACGGGACGCGCGTGCCGAACGGCGGCAGGTCGTTCCGGTGCACCACCGACCAGGTGTAGAGCGTGGCCCGGCCGCTCGCCCGCTCCCAGGTGACGTCCTCGCTCCAGCAGCGCGGACAGAACTCGCGCGGATAGTGGTGCGCCGCCCCGCACGCCCCGCACCGGCGGATCAGCAGCCACCCCGCGGCCGTCGCGTCCCAGTAGGGGCGGGTGAAGGCGTCGGGCTCGGGCAGGTCGAAGCGCAAACCGGTACGCGCCGCCGCGCTCATCGGAAGAGCCCCAACGCGTCGTCGAGGGACCAGGTCTGCCAGGACATGGCGAAGAGGGCGACGAGCGAGATGAGCGCCATCATCGCGTTCTGCCCCTGCTCGGCCCAGTCGTGGATCATGAGGAGGAGGTAGAGGAGGTTGAGGAGCAGGCCGCCGACCAGGGCGACCGGGGTCAGGAAACCGGTGATCAGGCCGAGGCCCAGGGCGAGTTCGGCGTAGACGACGACGTACGCCATCGTCTTCGGGCGCGGCGCGACGACGGTGTCGAAACCGCCGCGGACCGCGCGCCACCTGTGCTTGGCGGCGACGTCGGCCGCCCAGGCGATGCCCGTACCCCGCTCGAACCAGCCTTTCTTGTCCTTGTGGCGCCAGCTCTCCAGCCACCACAGGCCGAGGCCTATGCGGAGCACGGCGAGCCATTCGGCGCCGGTGAGCCAGATCGAGTCCATGCCGTGGTCTCTCCCACTTCGGCGGTCGCGACAGCGTTTCTGACGGTACGTCAGTTCAGCGCACAGGGGCGCGAATACGCAAGGGGCGGGCGCGCGCGCGTGCCGTGATCGATTCGCAACCGGTTCCGGACTTGACCGACGCATATCAAGTAAGCGCGCGGTTACTCTCCAGTCATGTCCGACTCGACACCCCCGCAGGCGCCCCGGCCGGGCCACCCCGTGTACGTCATCGGCGGCGGCCCCGGTGGGCTCGCCGTCGCCGCGGCGCTGCGCACACGCGGTGTCCGCGCGGTCGTCCTGGAGAAGTCGGAGCGGGTCGGCGCCTCCTGGCGCGGCCACTACGACCGCCTCCATCTGCACACGACGCGTCGCCTCTCCGCCCTGCCGGGGCTCGCGATACCCCGGTCGGCCGCCGGTGGGTGTCACGCGACGACGTGATCCGCTACCTGGAGGCGTACGCGGAGCACCACGCCCTCGACATCGTCACCGGGGTCGAGGTCACCGGCCTGGAACGGACCGCCGACGGCACCGGCTGGCTGCTGCGCGCGACCGGCGGACGGGAGCTGACCGGCAGCGCGGTGGTGGTCGCCACCGGCTGCAACCACACGCCCCGCCTGCCGGACTGGCCCGGCCGCGACACGTACTCCGGCGACCTCCTGCACGCCCGCGACTACCGCGGCCCGAGCCCCTTCTCCGGCAAGGACGTCCTGGTCGTCGGCGTCGGCAACACCGGCGCGGAGATCGCCGTCGACCTGGCCGAGGGCGGCGCCGCCCGGGTCCGCCTCGCGGTACGCACCGCCCCGCACATCGTGCGCCGCTCCACCGCCGGGTGCCCGCGCAGCTCTCGGGCATCCTGTGCCGCAGGCTCCCGGTGGCCCTGACCGACCGGCTCGCGGCCCTGGCCGCCCGCGTCTCCGTGCCCGACCTGTCGGCGAAGGGGCTGCCGCGCCCCGACACCGGCCTCTTCTCCCGGGCCCGGCAAGGGGCGATCCCCGTGCAGGACGTCGGGCTCATCGACGCCGTGCGCAAGGGCACGGTCGAGCCCGTCGCCGCCGTGGAGGCCTTCGAGGACGGCAAGGTGGTCCTGGCGGACGGCACCCGGATCGCCCCGCACTCCGACATCGCGGCGACCGGCTACCGCCGCGCCCTGGAGAGCCTGGTCGGCACCCTGGGCGTCCTAGACGAACACGGCCGCCCCACCGCCCACGGCCCCCGCACCCCCAAACAGACCCCGAACCTCTACTTCACGGGTTTCACCACCCCCATCAGCGGCACCCTCCGCGAACTCTCCCGAGACGCAAAGAAAATCGCCAAAAAAATAGCCACCTCCCACCGGTCCCCATAGAAGCCCCCCCCTCGCTAAGGGGCGCGAGGAACTGCGCGAGACGCCCCCACCCACCCGCACCCAAGGAACAGCCCCGTAAG
>RBWT01000036.1 GCA_004010275.1 Streptomyces huasconensis | reverse complement strand
GTCTCCGGGGGGCCCGGGCACGGTGGGACCGGAGGTGACCCTCCCCGGGGTCCCGGGCGAGCCGGGCGGTGCGGGGCGTGGTGCCGAGCTGGCTGCGCGCGGTTCGGCGGGGATGTGCCGGGGGCCTTGGTGGAGGCGGCGCAGGAGCGGGGGCGGAGGGCTTATTGGGGCTCGCGGCCTGCTGGCGTGTGGCCGTGGACCGTGGAGCGGGGCTCGCGGCGGGGCTTGAGCGGCTGGAAGGCGCGCTGCGTGTGGAGCGGGACCAACGGGCTGACCTGAGAGCCCAGTTGGCCGGTGCGCGGTCGACCGCCGTGATGCTCGCGGGCCTGCCGGTGCTGGGGCTGCTGATGGGCAGCGCACTGGGGGCGAACCCGCTGCGGGTGTTGCTGCACACAGGAGCGGGTCTCGGCTGTCTGGTGACGGGCGGGGCGTTGGAGGGCGCCGGGGTGTGGTGGGCGCTGCGGGTCGTACGGGGAGCGGAGGGGCGATGAGTTCTGTGAGTTTCTTGGGCTCTGTGGGCTCTGTGGGCTCTGTGGGCTCTGTGGGCTTTGCGGGTTCTGGGGGGTCTGTGAGTTCTGTCCACAGGCTGGGGGTGGTGGTGTGGAGTGTCGCGGCTGTGCTCTGGCTGGTGCTGACGGTGTGGGCCGCCCGACGCGAGAGGGCGGAGCGGTGGCGGGCCGCGGAGGTGCTGGGCGTGGAGAGGCCCGCGGTCCGGCGCCGGATTCGGTGGCCGGGTCTGCGCGGCAGGGCGCATGCCTGGTTCGTGGTGGGCGGGGCAGCGAGCCTGGCCTACGCCTTGGTGGGCGGGGCCTGGGGGCTCGCGGCGGGAGCGGTTGCCGCTGCTGCGTGGCGGCGGCAGCGCACCCGGGCGTCGCCTAAAGGGTCCACCGGCGCTGAGGACTGCTCGGCGGAGGCGGTGGCGGAAGCGGAGCGACAACTGCCGCTTGCAGCAGACCTCTTGGCGGCTTGCGTCGCTGCTGGGGCAAGCCCTGTGGCAGCTGCCCGAGCGGTCGGGGAGTCGCTGCGGGGCCCGGTCGGGGAGCGGCTCGCGCGTGGGGCGGCGGAAGTGCGGCTGGGCGGAGAACCGGCCCACGCGTGGCGGCAGTTGGCCGAGATATCGGGCGCCGCGCCACTGGCCCGCCTCCTGGAGCGAGCGGGCGAGTCGGGGGCGCCGGCCGCGGAGCCGGTGGCCCGCCTCGCCGCGGACGCCCGAGCAGCGCGGAGCCGGGCGGCGACGGCCAAGGCGCGCAGAGCCGGGGTTCTGATGACGGCGCCCGTAGGCCTGTGCTTCCTGCCGGCGTTCGTCGCGGTCGGAGTGGTGCCGGTGGTGATCGGGCTCGCGGAGGGCCTGCTGCGGGCGGGATGAACACAGAGGCGAACACAGACACGAATACCGAGATGAACACAGACGCGAACGCAGAGATGAACGCAGAGACGAAGACAGAGATGAAGACAGAAGCGATGGCTTCCCGGGCCTGCGGGTGTGAGTCCGAGGCAACGCAAGGAAACACGACGGGGGTTGAGATGCGGGTGCACAACGGTGCGCGGAGGCTGCTTCGGCGGACTCGCGCGGTGGGCAAGGACGCGGGGATGGTTACGTCCGAGTACGCGATGGGGCTGATCGCGGCGGTGGGGTTTGCCGGGCTGCTCTACAAGGTGGTGACGAGCGGGCAGGTCAGGGCCGCTCTGCAAGCCGTGGTGGAGAAGGCACTCCATGCGTCGTTCTGAACGTGGCCGGAGGCGACGTGCGAGGGAAGGCCCGAACGGAGACGGGGGGTTCGTGACGGCGGAGGCGGCCGTGGTGCTGCCGACGCTGGCGCTGTTCGCCATGGCGCTGGTCTGGACGTTGCTGGCCGCGTGCGCGCAGATCCAGTGCGTGGACGCGGCCAGGGCGGGAGCCCGCGCCGCCGCGCGGCAGGACCCGGAGGCGGTGGCCGTGGCGGCGGCGAGACAGGCGGCGCCACGCGGAGCGCGTGTGTCCGTGCGGCGCGACGGTGACCTGGTGCGGGTCGAGGTCGTCGCGACGAGCCGGGCCCTGGAGTGCTGGGCCTCGGACTGCGGCTGCGGTCGGAGGCGGTGGCTCTGGCGGAGGAGACGGTGGTTTCGGCGGGTCGGACGGCGGCTTCGGCGGAGGAGACGGTGGCCTCGGCGGAAGAGGCCATGGTGGCGGCGGTGGAAGGTACGGCGGGGGTGGGCTCATGAGGGGCAGGGTGGCGTGGCGGGATCCGGGGCGGGATCGAGGAGGCGCCACAGTCTGGTCGGCCGTGGTGATGGCGGTGCTCTGTGTGGTCTGCGGGGCGCTGTTCGCGATGGGGCAGGCCGTCGTGGCCCGGCATCGTGCGGGCGGCGCGGCTGATCTGGCGGCGCTGGCGGCGGCTGACCATTGGGCGGCAGGGGCATCGAAGGCGTGCGCGGGGGCGAAGAGGGTGGCGGCGGCTCAGGGGGCGAGGCTCGTGCGTTGCGCTGTGCGGGGCGAGATCTCCGAGGTCACGGCCTCGGCCTCTGCGGGCCCCTTCTCGGTGCGAGTCAACTCCCGTGCCGGGCCGGCGGATGCCACGGCGGGGCCGAGCGATGTGCCGGTGCGCGCGGACCCGTGGCGTCCCGGCCGCCCGGTGGGAGAGGCCTCGGGGGCCGGGCCGTCAGGCGTCCTGCGGGTACCAGCGCAGCTCCACAGTGTTGCCGTCCGGGTCCTGCACGTACAGCGAGAGCGCGGTGCCTCGGGCGCCGAAGCGCTCGCCAGGGCCGTCCAGCACCGTGAAGACGCCGGAGTCGATGACCTGCTGCCAGTCGAGAGGCTCCACCACCAAGCAGATGTGGTCCACGTTGGAGCCCTTGGGCTGCCCGTCGGAAGCCTTGACGAGGTCGATGATGGTGGTGGGGCTCACCCGCACGGACGGGAAGGGCACCTTGCCTTCCCGCCACTCGTCCACCCGCACCGGGTCCAGCCCCAACGGGCCCGTGTAGAAGGCGAGCGAGCGCTCGATGTCGGTGACGTTCAGGACGAGGTGGTCGAAGGCGATCACGCGCATGAGGGTCTCCGTGGAGTCGGGGGCGCGGGAGGGCGCCGATGGTGGGTGTGTGCGGGGCCGGGGCCGCAAAGGCTCCGGCAGCAGATGCCCGGCGCCGACTGGCCCGGCCCGCTGCTGACTTCAGCATCGTCGAACGCGAATCCATCGGTCCAACACATGTTTGTCATTCGATCGATCGTGTTTCACGATGCGTCGAATGGACCTCCAGCAGATGCGTTACGTCCTCGCGGTGGCGGAGACGGAGAACTTCACCCGTGCCGCCGAGCGGTGCCACGTCGTTCAGTCGGCGCTCAGCCACCAAGTGGCGCGGTTGGAGAAGGAGTTGGGAGCGCGGCTGTTCGAGCGGACCAGTCGCAAGGTGCGGTTGACCGCTGCAGGGGAGGCGTTCCTGCCCGCTGCCCGGCAGGCACTGGAAGCGGCCGAGCGGGCCAAGGCGGAGGTGGCGGCGGCCACCGGGGAGATACGGGGCAAGTTGGCCGTCGGGTCGATCCCGACCGTGGCGGCCGTCGACCTCCCGGCGGTGCTGCGGGGCTACCGCCTGCGCTACCCGCAGGTGGGCATCAGTCTGCGGGTCGGTTCCAGCGAGCAGCTCGTGGAGCAGGTGAGGGACGGCGCGCTGGATGTGGCGTTCCTCGGCGTACCGCCCGGATTCCGGCCGCAGGGCGTGCGTGAACGGGAGCTGGCCCACGGGCAGCACGTCGCCGTGGTCGCCCCTGACCATCCGCTGGCCACGGAGAGCGAGGTGGACCTCAGCCGACTGGTCGAAGAGACGTTCGTGGACTTCGCCGAGGGCAGCGCGGCTCGGGCCCAGTCGGACGAGGCGTTCGCGGCGGCGGGACTGCGGCGCGAGGTCGCGTTCGAGGTGTCCGGCGTCGACTTCATGGGCCGGATGGTCCGCCACGGACTGGGCATCGCGCTGCTTCCCTCGACGTTCGCCGCCGAACTGCCTGGCGTGCGGGCCGTGCCGGTCACCAACGGGCCCGTGCGGGTGGAGCGCCTCGTCTGGAGCCGCTCACGCCGTCGCCCCGCGGCCGCCGCCTTCCTGGCCCTGCTGGACACCGACACGCGGCCTCCGGCGGAGTGACAACACCGCCGCGCCACGGCCACCGCCCGGCCGACCACCGCCGCCCCCCAGCCGACCGCCGCCGCCCACGGGCCGCCGCCACCCGGCCGATCACCGCCGCCCACGGCAGCCCTAGGCGCCCACCCCCGCATCCCTCAGCAACACGGAAAGCAACCGCACCGCCCCCCGCTTGTGCAGCGGCTCGTTGCCGTTGCCGCACTTGGGGGACTGGATGCAGGAGGGGCAACCCGCCTCGCACTCGCAGGAGGCGATCGCCTGGCGGGTGGCCGTCAGCCACTCCCGCGCCGTGTGGAAGGCCCGCTCGGCGAAGCCCGCCCCGCCCGGATGACCGTCGTACACGAAGACCGTGGGAAGGAGCGTGTCCGGATGCAGCGGTACGGAGACACCGCCGATGTCCCAGCGGTCGCACGTGGCGAACAGCGGCAGCATGCCGATGGAGGCGTGTTCGGCGGCGTGCAGGGCGCCGCCAAGGATCTCGGGACCAACGCGCGCGGCGTCCAGCTGGTCCTCGGTGACCGTCCACCAGACGGCGCGCGTACGCAGCGTACGAGGGGGCAGCTCCAGCTTCGTCTCGCCCAGGACCTCGCCCGTGATCAGCTTTCTGCGCAGGAAGGAGACGACCTGATTGGTCACCTCGACGGAGCCGTAGCAGAGGCGCCCCTCGCCCCAGGGGACCTCCACGTCCGTCTCCAGGATGGAGATCGCCGTGGTGTCGCGCGCGGTCGTGGAGTACGGCGGCACGGCCTCCTCGACCAGCGCCACCGAGTCCTCCAGGTCGAGGTGGCGCACGAGATACGTACGGCCCTGGTGGAGGTGGACCGCGCCCTCGTGCACGGTCGTGTGCGCGGCGGACGCGTCGACGGTGCCGAGGAGCCGGCCCGTGCCTTCCTCGACGATCTGGACTGGGGTGCCGCCCTCGCCGCGGATGTCCGTGAGGTCGGCGGCCCGCTCCCGGCGGGTCCAGTGCCAGGCTCTCGTGCGCCGCCGCAGCAGTTTCGCGGCCTCCAGCTGCGGGAGCAGCTCCTCGGCGGCCGGACCGAAGAGGGCGAGGTCCTCGTCGGTCAGCGGCAGTTCCGCGGCGGCCGCGCACAGGTGGGGCGCGAGGACGTACGGGTTGTCCGGGTCGAGGACGGTGGACTCCACCGGCTGCCGGAACAGCGCCTCCGGGTGGTGGACGAGGTAGGTGTCCAGCGGATCGTCACGCGCGACCAGCACCGCCAGGGCGCCCTGCCCCGAACGACCCGCCCGGCCCGCCTGCTGCCAGAGCGAGGCCCGCGTACCCGGATAGCCCGCGATGATGACGGCGTCCAGGCCGGAGACGTCCACGCCGAGTTCCAGGGCGGTGGTCGCGGCGAGGCCGAGGAGTTCCCCGGAGTGCAGCGCGCGCTCCAGGGCGCGGCGCTCCTCGGGGAGGTAGCCGCCGCGATAGGCGGCGACACGGCGGGCGAGGGAGCGGTCGACCTCGGAGAGGCGTTCCTGGGCGATCACCGAGATCAGCTCGGCGCCACGCCGGGAGCGTACGAAGGCGACCGAGCGGACGCCCTGCACGGCCAGGTCGGTGAGCAGGTCCGCCGTCTCGGCGGTGGCGGTGCGGCGCACCGGCGCGCCCTTCTCGCCGTGCAGCTCGGTGAGCGGGGGCTCCCAGAGGGCGAAGACGAGGTCGCCACGGGGAGAGGCGTCTCGGCCACCTCCCGCCACCGGCAGCCCCCGTCAGGCCGCTCCCGCTGAGAGCGCGGGCTCGGCGGAGGTGGCCGAGGCCAGCAGGAAGACCGGATCGGAGCCGTAGCGGGCGCACAGGCGGCGCAGACGGCGCAGGACCTGGGCGACGTGGGAGCCGAAGACGCCGCGGTAGGTGTGGCACTCGTCGATGACCACGTAGCGCAGGGCGCGCAGGAAGGAGGACCAGCGCGGGTGGGAGGGCAGGATGCTGCGGTGCAGCATGTCGGGGTTGGTCAGCACGTAATTGGCGTACTGACGCACCCATTCGCGTTCTTCCACCGGGGTGTCGCCGTCGTACACGGCGGCTCGTACGGAGTTGCCGAGCGGGGCCGCCAGCTCGCGGACGGCGCGCCGCTGGTCGGCCGCCAGGGCCTTCGTGGGGGCCAGGTACAGGGCGGTGGCGCCACGCCCGTTGGGTGCCTCGGAGCCGTCGAGGAGGGCCGAGAGGACGGGTGTGAGGTAGGCCAGGGACTTTCCGGAGGCCGTGCCGGTCGCGACGACCACGGACTCGCCGTCCAGCGCGTGCTCGGCCGCCTGCGCCTGGTGGGCCCAGGGGTGCTCGATGCCGGCCGCCCGGACGGCGGATATGACCTCCGGGCGGATGCGGTCGGGCCAGACTGCATACCGGGCCGCACGTGGGGGCAAGTGCTCCGTATGAGTGACGCGCGACGCACGGCTCGGGCCCGCGGTGAGCCGGTCGAGAACGGCCTGCGGGGACGTCTGTGCCGGGGCACCCGTAGAGGGTCCTCCGGTCGGAGATTTTTTGGCCATCGGCGTCGAGTGTGTCACTGGCGGGATGGACAATGGTCCGAAGGCGTCGTGCACGCCCGCCGGTAAGTGATTGAATGCCATCGCGGCCGGCGATCCGTCCTGGGGGCTCTGCCGAGGTGTCCCGAGGGATGACCGCTCGATAGCAAGGTGCTGGAGGTTCCGTGGACCTGTCCCTGTCGACCCGTACCGTCGGCGATCGTACGGTCGTCGAGGTCGGTGGCGAAATCGATGTATATACCGCGCCCAAGCTGCGCGAGCAGTTGGTCGAGTTGGTGAACGACGGCAGTTTCCATCTGGTCGTCGACATGGAGGGCGTGGACTTCCTCGACTCCACCGGACTCGGCGTGCTGGTCGGCGGCCTGAAGCGGGTGCGTGCCCACGAGGGCTCGCTGCGCCTGGTCTGCAACCAGGAGCGCATTCTCAAAATCTTCCGCATCACCGGCCTGACCAAGGTGTTCCCCATTCACACCTCGGTCGAGGAAGCAGTGGCCGCCACGGACTGAGGCCCGTGTCGGCAGTACAGCAGGGGGCCGGGCCCGCGGCCCGGCCCCCTGACAGCACGTGCGTACGTTCGAGGGGGATGCATGGCCACCGTTGAACTCCGCTTCAGCGCGCTGCCCGAGCACGTCAGGACCGCCCGTCTCGTGGCGGCCGCCGTCGCGCGCAGGGCCGGAGTGGACGAGGCCGTTCTCGACGAGGTCAGGCTCGCGGTCGGCGAGGCCTGCACGCGTGCCGTCGGACTGCATCAGAGCAACGGCGTCTCGGCGCCCGTGAGGGTCGCGCTGACCGAGGACGAGAAGCAGTTCTCCATCGAGGTCGGTGACGAGGCCCCCCGTTCGGCGCCCGGTGACCGGGCGCCCGGCGCGCGCGGCGGCGAAGGCGGCGAGCCGGAGGCCGAGAGCGAGGACGAGATGGGTCTCGCCGTCATCAGCGGTCTCGTGGACGACGTCGAGGTCACCGCCGGCGAGTCCGGCGGCCTGATCCGGATGACCTGGCCGACGACCCCCGCGCCGCTCGTGCCCTGACTCTCGGGCCGCTCGTGCCTGAGCCCCGCGGCGCTCGTGCCCTGTGCCGCGCGCCGTTCGCGTCCTGACCCGCGCAGACGCAGGCCCTGTTCACCACCACGGTGAACAGGGCCTTTTTCCTTTCGATCATTTATTACGTAGATCAGAAACACGGACCGATGATCTCCCGTCAACGGTTTTGAGGCATTACCGCTTTCGGTGCCATTCCCCGGCCTCGATCATTTGCTGAGAAGCGATCTCAGGTCAATCGCGTTAGTGGTGCTCTGTTTTGATCAGGTTCCGCTCCCTACAATCCGTCCACATCTTGAGCTCAGCCCAAGCGTCAAGGAGGACGAATGGCGGGGCTTTCTACCCCTCATCAGATCGACCACCCCTCAACCTTCGCAGCCGCAGTCCTGACAGATGACAATCGCCTCATCGTGATGGTCATCGCGGCCGTCGCGCTCGCGGCGCTCGTCGTGGCCGGGGTCCTGGTCCGCCAGGTACTCGCGGCAGGCGAGGGCACCGACAGCATGAAGAAGATCGCCACGGCGATCCAGGAAGGTGCGAACGCCTATCTCGGCCGGCAACTGCGCACACTCGGCGTATTCGCCGTCGTCGTGTTCTTCCTGCTCATGCTGTTGCCCGCCGACGACTGGAATCAGCGCGCCGGACGTTCGATCTTCTTCTTGATCGGCGCGGCGTTCTCGGCGACCACCGGCTATATCGGAATGTGGCTCGCCGTGCGCAGCAATGTGCGCGTGGCCGCCGCCGCCCGAGAGGCCACCCCGGCGCCCGGTGAGCCGGAAAAGGATCTCACCGCCGTCTCGCACAAAGCCATGAAGATCGCTTTCCGCACGGGCGGCGTCGTCGGCATGTTCACGGTGGGGCTCGGTCTGCTGGGCGCCTCCTGTGTGGTGCTCGTCTACGCGGCCGACGCGCCGAAGGTGCTCGAAGGATTCGGACTCGGCGCCGCCCTGATCGCGATGTTCATGCGTGTCGGCGGCGGCATCTTCACCAAGGCCGCCGACGTGCCGCCGACCTGGTCGGCAAGGTCGAGCAGGGCATTCCGGAGGACGATCCGCGCAATGCCGCGACCATCGCCGACAACGTGGGCGACAACGTCGGCGACTGCGCCGGTATGGCCGCTGACCTCTTCGAGTCGTACGCCGTCACGCTCGTCGCCGCGCTGATCCTCGGCAAGGTGGCGTTCGGCGACTCCGGACTCGCCTTCCCGCTGATCGTCCCGGCCATCGGTGTCGTGACGGCCATGATCGGCATCTTCGCGGTGGCGCCGCGCCGCACCGACCGCAGCGGCATGAGCGCCATCAACCGTGGCTTCTTCATCTCCGCGGTCATCTCGCTGGTGCTCGTGGCCGCCGCCGTCTTCGTCTACCTGCCGTCCTCGTACGCGAAGCTGGACGGCGTCACGGACGCGGCGGTCAAGGCGCACGACGGTGACCCGCGGGTCCTCGCGCTCACCGCCGTCGCCATCGGCATCGTGCTGGCCGCCCTCATCCAGCAGCTCACCGGCTACTTCACCGAGACCAACCGGCGTCCCGTCAGGGACATCGGCAAGACCTCGCTGACGGGCCCGGCGACCGTCGTCCTGGCCGGCATCTCGATCGGCCTCGAATCGGCCGTCTACACCGCGCTGCTGATCGGGCTCGGCGTGTACGGGGCGTTCCTGCTCGGCGGTACGTCGATCATGCTCGCCCTCTTCGCGGTCGCCCTCGCCGGTACGGGGCTGCTGACCACCGTCGGCGTGATCGTCGCCATGGACACCTTCGGACCCGTCTCCGACAACGCGCAGGGCATCGCCGAGATGTCCGGTGACGTCGAGGGAGCGGGCGCGCAGGTGCTCACCGACCTGGACGCCGTCGGCAACACCACCAAGGCCATCACCAAGGGCATCGCCATCGCCACCGCGGTCCTCGCGGCGGCGGCGCTCTTCGGGTCGTACCGCGACGCCATCGCGACCGCGGCCAAGGACGTCGGCGAGAAACTCGGCGACGGCGCTCCGATGAACCTGGTCATGGACATCTCGCAGCCCAACAACCTGGTCGGCCTGATCCTCGGCGCCGCGGTCGTCTTCCTCTTCTCGGGGCTGGCGATCAACGCGGTGTCGCGGTCCGCCGGGGCCGTGGTCTACGAAGTGCGGCGGCAGTTCCGCGAGCACCCCGGGATCATGGACTACACCGAGAAGCCGGAGTACGGACGCGTCGTCGACATCTGCACCAAGGACGCGCTGCGCGAGCTGGCCACCCCGGGGCTGATCGCCGTGCTCACGCCGATCGCGGTCGGCTTCACGCTCGGCGTCGGCGCGCTCGGTTCGTTCCTGGCGGGTGCGATCGGCACGGGCACGCTCATGGCGGTCTTCCTCGCCAACTCCGGCGGCGCCTGGGACAACGCGAAGAAGCTCGTGGAGGACGGCCACCACGGCGGCAAGGGCAGCGAGGCCCACGCCGCGGTCGTCATCGGCGACACGGTGGGCGACCCGTTCAAGGACACCGCGGGTCCGGCGATCAACCCCCTGCTGAAGGTGATGAACCTGGTGGCGCTGCTCATCGCACCCGCCGTCATCAACTTCAGCTACGGGGACAACGCCAGCGTCGGCATGCGGGTCCTGATCGCGGCGCTCTCCATCGCGGTCATCGTCGGCGCGGTCTACGTCTCCAAGCGGCGGGGCATCGCCGTCGGGGACGAGGGCAGCGCCGAGCGGACGGCCAAGTCGGCGGACCCGGCGGTCGTCTCGTAACGACCTCCGGATCACCGTCAACACGCGGGCGGACGGCGCTTCTTGATGCGCCGTCCGCCCGCTGCCGTACGGGCGCCCCTCGGCCGTTCGGCGTACGCGGGGAGTCGTGAGCCTTCTCTCGCGCTCCCTGCCCGCTCTCCCTTGGTGCAAATGGCTGCAATAGCGGTTGTAACGGACCCCCGGCATGCGATTGTCGCTCGTTTGGCGTGTAAGTTCCGGGGCCGAGAGCCATGGAAGGGACCAATCCGGTGAACAAGAAGCTTGCAGCCGCACTGTCCGGCGGTGCGGTACTGGTACTCGCTCTGTCCGGGTGCAGCAGCGACGACGACGGTGACGAGAAGCTGGACGACTGGGCCAAGAAGGTCTGTGACTCCGTCCAGCCGCAGTCGAAGAAGATCGCGGACGCCAACGCCGCGATCCAGAAGGAGACCTCCGACAACAGCTCGCCGGCCGACGTCCAGAAGACCGACTCCAAGGCGTTCCAGGACATGTCCGACGCCTACAAGGCGATGGGCGCCTCCGTGAAGCGCGCGGGCGCACCGCCGGTGGACGACGGACAGAAGAAGACGGACGACGCCGTCAAGGAACTCAACGCCATCTCCAAGTCGTACGAGAACCTCAAGAAGCAGGTCGACGGCCTGGACACCAAGAACCAGGCGGACTTCGCGGACGGCCTCAAGGACGTCGCGGGCGAGCTGGACAAGCTGAGCAAGAGCGGCAACGAAGCGCTGGAGAAGCTGCAGGAAGGGGACGTCGGCAAGGCGATGGCCAAGCAGGACAGCTGCAAGAGCGCGTCCGGCACGCCGTCCACCAAGAGCTGACGGCCTGCCGCCAAGAGCTGACAGCCTGCGCCTAGAACTGACGGCCTGCGGCCAAGCGCTGATGGCCTGCCGCCTTCTGGCCGTACGTTCTTCCCCCGCGGACCCAGTCGCCCCCGGCGCCCATGGCGGCGCCGGGGGCGTCGGCATGCGTCGCGGGCCACAATGGGGGGCGTGAGTAACGCCAGCCTTCCCCTGCCCTCATCCGACCGCGCCGACGTGGCGGCCGCCCTGCGCCGGGCCCTGCTCGACGCCGACTTCACCGCCGACGGGCTCCTCGAACTGCTCGGCGCCTCCGCGTACGCCGCGCTCGCCCGCAGCGAGACGGTGCCCGCGCTACGGGCCACCCGGGGGGACGGCGCCCTCGCGGCTCTCGTACGTCTGTTCCTGCTCCAGGAAACCGTGCCGCACGCGCGCGTGGCGGACGTTCTGCCTCTCGACGCCCTCCTGGAGAGCGGTTGGCTGGTCGAGGGGGACGGGGAGCTGCGGGCCACCGTGGACGTGCGGCCGTACGGCGGGCCGGGCGGCGAGGACTGGTTCATCGTCTCCGACCTGGGCTGCGCGGTCGGCGGTGCCGGCGGCATCGGCAGCCACGACGAGGGCGTCGTCCTCGGAGTCGGCGGCGCCTCCACGACGCTCGCCGGGATCACCGTGCGCACGCCCGTCGACAGCGCGCTCGACCTCGGCACCGGTTCCGGCATCCAGGCCCTGCACGCGGCGCAGCACGCCACGCGCGTGACCGCCACCGATCTCAACCCGCGCGCCCTGGAGTTCACCCGGCTCACGCTGGCCCTGTCCGGGGCACCGGAGGCGGACCTGCGCGAGGGCTCGCTCTTCGAGCCGGTGGGCGAGGAGACGTACGACCTGATCGTGTCGAACCCGCCCTTCGTGATCTCCCCGGGGGCGCGGCTCACCTACCGGGATGGCGGGATGGGCGGGGACGATCTGTGCCGGACGCTCGTTCAAGAGGCGGGGGCACGGCTGAACGAAGGGGGGTACGCGCACTTTCTGGCCAACTGGCAGCACGTGGACGGCGAGGAGTGGCAGGACCGGCTGCGCTCCTGGGTGCCGCGCGGCTGCGACGCCTGGATCGTGCAGCGCGAGGTGCAGGACATCACGCAGTACGCCGAACTGTGGCTGCGCGACGCGGGGGACCACCGCGAGGACCCCGAGCGGTACGCGGCGCGGTACGAGGCGTGGCTGGACGAGTTCGAGGCGCGCGGGACGCGGGCCGTCGGATTCGGCTGGATCGCGCTGCGCAAGACCGGGGCCGCCGAGCCGAGCGTGACCGTCGAGGAGTGGCCGCACCCCGTCGAGCAGCCCCTCGGCGAGACGGTGCGGGAGTTCTTCGACCGTCAGGAGTACCTGCGTACGCACGACGACGCGGCGCTGCTCGCCGCGCACTTCAAGCTCGCCGACGAGGTCGTGCAGGAGCAGGTCGGGCTGCCGGGCGCCGAGGACCCCGAGCACGTGGTGCTGCGCCAGCACCGGGGGATGCGGCGGGCCACCAAGGTGGACACGGTCGGCGCCGGGTTCGCGGGCGTGTGCGACGGGTCGCTGAGCGCCGGGCGCATCCTGGACGCCATCGCGCAACTGGTGGGGGAGGACCCGGTGTTGCTGCGGGACCGGACGCCCGCGCAGATCAGGCTGCTGGTGGAGCAGGGCTTCCTGGTGCCCGTCCAGGCGTAGGGCCCGGCCCGCCGCCCCGGGCGGGGAGCGAGGAAACCGGCCAACATCCCGTATGGACCCGGCACTTCGGGCAGGGGCCGGACAGAGGCCGGGCAAGGGCCGGGCAGGGACCGGTGGGCGAGTGGGCCGCCCGCCGTTCACCCCGATTTCGCGCTCTCGATTCCCTCGCGTGCCAGCCTCCAGGCCAAGGCCGCGCGGGGAGCGCCGAGCGGAGCGCCGTACGGGGAGGCAAGGGCCATGGAGAGCGCACCAGCGATATTCGCCGGGACGGTGTTCGCGCTGTTCGGCGCCGCACTGCTGCTGTGGACCGGGGCGCGGGTCGCCCACCGCGAGCCGGTCGCCCAGGGTGTGAGTCCCGTCGCATCGGCGACGCTCGCCGCGCTCGCCGGTTCCGGGGCGCTGCTGCTCGGTGTGTGGTGTTTCACGCGGCTGTGAAGCGGGCGCGCCGCGACGGCGGACCGTCTCCTTCCAGCGGGACTCCCGTGGGGCTCCTCCAGCGCTTCGCCGAGTACCGGAGCGTCACGCTCCGATAAAGGGGTGGCCGTACCGCGGTGAGCCATCGGGCCGTATGCGCGTTGGCGCGAGAGGCCATACCGAGGTAGTGCCGGACGTCGTACCGAAGTAGTACGAGAAGGGGTGCCGAGGCCTGCGGGACGTCGTACCGAGGGGTCGTTCCGAAGCGGTCGAGGTGCTCGCTCCGGCGCTGCCCCGGAGCCCGCCGCGGTGATCACCCCGGTCCGGCGGGGCCGCGCCCCGTGCCGTGCGCCGAAACGGCAGGTCGCCACTCCGGGCGGCAGGAATGGCGGTAGTCGGGTTACCGTTCGAGTGGCCGTTGCGGGCTTTTCCCGTTTGACACGGGGGCGGGATGTACCGTCACACTCCGCAGCGACAGCGCAACGCAAGCCATGCGAGCACTGCCACCGCACGGCCAAGAGCACTGCCACGAGCAATGCCATCGCGCACTGCCACCGAGCGTCGACCGGAGAGAAGAGCGAAGTTGTCCCCGACCAGCGAGACCGCACAGGGCGGCCGCCGACTCGTCATCGTCGAGTCGCCTGCCAAGGCGAAGACGATCAAGAGCTACCTCGGCCCCGGCTACGTAGTCGAGGCCAGCGTCGGGCACATCCGCGACCTCCCCAACGGCGCCGCGGAGGTGCCCGAGAAGTACACCGGCGAGGTGCGCCGCCTCGGCGTGGACGTCGAGCACGACTTCCAGCCCATCTATGTCGTCAACGCCGACAAGAAGGCGCAGGTCAAGAAGCTCAAGGATCTCCTGAAGGACTCCGACGAGCTCTTCCTCGCCACCGATGAGGACCGCGAGGGCGAAGCCATCGCGTGGCACCTCCTGGAGGTCTTGAAGCCCAAGGTCCCCGTCCACCGGATGGTCTTCCACGAGATCACCAAGGAAGCGATCCGCAGCGCCGTCGCCAACCCGCGCGAGCTGAACAAGCGCATGGTCGACGCCCAGGAGACCCGCCGTATCCTCGACCGCCTCTACGGCTACGAGGTCTCGCCGGTCCTGTGGAAGAAGGTCATGCCGCGCCTGTCGGCCGGCCGCGTCCAGTCCGTGGCCACCCGCCTCGTCGTCGAACGGGAGCGCGAGCGCATCGCCTTCCGCTCCGCCGAGTACTGGGACCTGACCGGCACCTTCGGCACCGGCCGCGCCGGTGACGCCTCCGACCCCTCGCAGCTCGTCGCCCGCCTCACCCAGGTCGACGGCAAGCGCATCGCGCAGGGCCGCGACTTCAGCTCCGTCGGGCAGCTCAAGGCGGGCAGCGCGGGCACCCTCCACCTGGACGAGGCGAACGCCCGCGCGCTGGCCGCGGCCCTCCAGGACACGAGCTTCTCCGTACGCTCCGTCGAGTCCAAGCCCTACCGCCGCTCGCCGTACGCCCCCTTCCGTACGACGACGATGCAGCAGGAGGCGAGCCGCAAGCTCGGCTTCGGCGCGAAGGCGACCATGCAGGTGGCCCAGAAGCTGTACGAGAACGGCTTCATCACCTACATGCGTACGGACTCCACGACCCTGTCCGACACGGCCGTGGCGGCCGCTCGCGCGCAGGTCACGCAGCTCTACGGCAGCGACTACCTCCCGGACAAGCCGCGCACGTACGCGGGCAAGGTCAAGAACGCGCAGGAGGCGCACGAGGCGATCCGTCCCTCGGGCGACCGTTTCCGTACGCCCGCCGAGACCGGCCTGACCGGTGACCAGTTCCGGCTCTACGAACTGATCTGGAAGCGGACCGTCGCCTCCCAGATGAAGGACGCGACCGGGAACTCCGTCACCGTCAAGATCGGCGGCCGGGCGAGCGACGGCCGGGACGCCGAGTTCAGCGCGTCCGGCAAGACCATCACCTTCCACGGCTTCCTGAAGGCCTACGTAGAGGGCGCCGACGACCCGAACGCCGAGCTGGACGACCGCGAGCGCAGGCTCCCGCAGGTCAGTGAGGGCGACGCGCTCTCCGCCGACGAGATGTCGGTGGACGGCCACGCCACCAAGCCGCCCGCCCGCTACACCGAGGCCTCGCTGGTCAAGGAGCTGGAAGAGCGGGAGATCGGCCGCCCCTCCACGTACGCGTCGATTCTCGGCACCATCCTCGACCGCGGATACGTCTTCAAGAAGGGGACGGCACTCGTGCCCTCCTTCTTGTCGTTCGCCGTCGTCAACCTCCTGGAGAAGCACTTCGGGCGGCTCGTCGACTACGACTTCACCGCCAAGATGGAGGACGACCTCGACCGCATCGCGCGCGGCGAGGCACAGGCCGTGCCGTGGCTGCGGCGCTTCTACTTCGGTGAGGGCGAGCCCTCCGGAGGCGCCGCCGACGCGGGCAACGGCGACGGCGACCACCTCGGCGGCCTCAAGGAACTCGTCACCGACCTCGGCGCCATCGACGCCCGCGAGGTGTCGTCCTTCCCCGTGGGCGACGGCATCATGCTGCGCGTCGGCCGCTACGGCCCCTACATCGAGCGCGGCGAGCGCGACTCCGAGGAGCACCAGCGGGCCGACGTGCCCGAGGACCTGGCGCCGGACGAGCTGACCGTCGCGTACGCCGAGGAACTGCTCGCCAAGCCGAGCGGCGACTTCGAGCTGGGCACCGACCCGATCTCGGGCAACCAGATCGTCGCCAAGGACGGCCGCTACGGCCCGTACGTCACCGAGATCCTGCCCGAGGGCACCCCGAAGACCGGCAAGAACGCGGTCAAGCCGCGCACGGCCTCGCTCTTCAAGTCCATGTCGCTCGACACGGTCACCCTTGAGGACGCGCTCAAGCTGATGTCGCTGCCGCGCGTCGTCGGCACCGACGCCGAGGGCGTCGAGATCACCGCGCAGAACGGCCGGTACGGCCCGTATCTGAAGAAGGGCACCGACTCGCGCTCCATCGAGAGCGAGGAGCAGCTCTTCACGATCACGCTGGAAGAGGCCCTGGAGATCTACTCCAAGCCGAAGCAGCGGGGCCGCGCGGCCGCCAAGCCGCCGCTGAAGGAGCTGGGCGAGGACCCGGTCAGCGGGAAGCCGGTCGTCGTCAAGGACGGCCGCTTCGGGGCGTACGTCACGGACGGCGAGACGAACGCGACGCTGCGGGCGGCGGACTCGGTCGAGGACATCACTCCGGAGCGGGGCTACGAACTGCTCGCGGAGAAGCGGGCCAAGGGGCCGGCGAAGAAGACCGCCAAGAAGGCGGCGAAGAAGGCACCCGCCAAGAAGGCACCCGCAAAGAAGGCGCCTGCAAAGAAGACGGCTGCCACGAAAACGGCTGCTACGAAGACGGCCGCCAAGGCCACCGCCAAGAAGACGGCTGCCAAGACCACCGTCACGAAGACGGCTGCCACGAAGACGGCTGTCAAGAAGACGACTGCCAAGAAGGCGGCCGCTTCCAGTAAGGCCGCTGCTGCGGAGGACTGATGACTCGCGCGGCGGGCCTCTGACGGAGCGCGCACCGGGTGCCTGATCGACCGGCGCCCGGTGCGGTCGTTTGTTCGGGCGGGAGGAGTGGGAGGTGGCCCGTCCGGATAGGCTGGACGGATGACGCGTGCCGAGCAGCCAACGGCCGGAAATCCGGCCCCCGACGAAGCCCTGGTCGCAGATTCCCGAGAGCGTGCCGTCCGCGCCTTGCTGCGCGTACCGCAGTTGAAGCGGCTGTGGAGCGCACAGCTCGTCGACAGTGTGGGCGACGCGCTCGCCCTGCTCGTCCTGGTGATTCTCGTCCTCCAGTCCGCCATCGTGGAAGGCGCCTTCGGAGGCGGCTACCGAGGCGTGGCCTTCGCCATCACCGCCGTCTTCGGAGCGCGCGTCCTCGCGACGCTGCTCTTCGGAGCGGTGCTGCTGGGCCCGCTGACCTCCCTCACGTCACCGGGGGGCCCGCTCGACCGGCGCTGGACCATGATCGGCGCCGACGGCGTGCGCGCCGCCCTGCTGGTCGTCGCTCCGCTGTGGATCGACTGGACCCCGGACAACGCCCTCGCGGTGCTCCTGGTGACCTCCTTCGTGGCCGGCGTCGCCGAGCGGTTCTGGACGGTGTCACGGGAGAGCGCCGCGCCCGCCCTGCTGCCCGCCCCGCCCCCGGAGGGTGCGACGGTGCGGCCGCTGCCGGATCACCTGGACGCGCTGCGGCGCCTGTCCCTGCGTACGGGATTCGTGGCGCTGCCCCTCGCCGCCGCCGTGCTCGTCGCGATCACGCTCGTCGGCAACCTCCTGGGAGCCGGACTCGACTGGTTCGCGGAACACCAGGCGGGCCTCGCCTCGTTCCTCGCCGCCGGGCTCTTCGCCGGGTCGATCTCCATCGTGTACTTCCTGCGGCTCCCCGGTACGCCGACGCCACGCGCGCGTAGCCCGCTCGAAGGCCTGCGCCGGCCCCGCACCGGCACCGGCACCGACAAGGGCCGCACCGGCGCCATCCCGCTGTTCGTCACGGCCTGCGCCGCTGTCGCCGCCGCCATCGCCGCGGCCGTCGCCGTCGCCGTGCTGCACGCCAAGGACCTCGGCGGCGGGCCCGTCACGTACGGCCTGATCGTCCTCGCCCTGACCGGCGGCACCGTCGTCGCAATCCGTACCGCGCCGTCCCTGCTGACCTCGCTCTCCCGGCGTCGGCTCCTCGCGCTCGCCATCGCCCTCACCGGCGTCGCGCTGCTCGCCGCGGGCCTCGTGCCGGACGTGACGACCGTCCTGCTGCTCCTGGCCCTCGCCGGTGTCGCCGCGGGCGTCGCCGCGAACATCGGGCACGCGCTGCTCGACCAGGAGGTCGAGGACTACCGCAGGGCCCGCACCACGGCGCACCTCCAGGCCGTCGTACGCCTCGTCGTCGCGCTCAGCGTGCTGGTGGCCCCCGTGGTCGCCGCCCTGATCGGGCCGCACCGCATGGTCAACGGCAAGTTCGTCTTCGACCACGGAGGCGCCGCCTTCACGCTGATGCTGGTCGGCGCGCTGCTGCTGCCGGTGGCCGCGCTGGTCCTCGCCAAGGCCGACGACCGGCAGGGCGTGCCCCTGCGGCACGACCTGCGGGACGCGCTGCGCGGCGACGACCCGGTGCAGGCGGCCTCCACCACCGGCTTCTTCATCGCCCTGGAGGGCGGTGACGGCGCCGGGAAGTCCACCCAGGCCGAGGCGCTCGCCGAGTGGATTCGCGCCAAGGGCCACGAGGTCGTCGTCACGCGCGAGCCGGGCGCGACGCCCGTCGGCAAGCGGCTGCGGTCGATCCTCCTCGACGTCTCGTCGGCCGGTCTCTCGCACCGCGCAGAGGCGCTGCTGTACGCCGCCGACCGCGCCGAGCACGTCGACACGGTCGTACGGCCCGCCCTGGAGCGCGGTGCCGTCGTCATCTCCGACCGGTACATCGACTCCTCCGTCGCCTACCAGGGCGCCGGCCGTGACCTGTCGCCCACCGAGGTCGCCCGCATCAACCGCTGGGCGACCGGTGGCCTGGTGCCGAACCTGACGTGCCTGCTCGACGTGTCGCCGGAGGCGGCCCGCGAGCGGTTCACCGAGGCACCCGACCGGCTGGAGTCGGAGCCCGCGGAGTTCCACGCGCGCGTGCGGTCCGGTTTCCTCACGCTCGCCGCCGCCGACCCGGGCCGCTACCTCGTCGTCGACGCCTCGCAGGAGCCGGAAGCGGTCACGACCGTGATCCGGCACCGGCTCGACCTGGTGCTGCCGCTCTCCGAGGCCGAGGTGAAGGCCCGGGAAGAGGCCCGCAAGGCCGCCGAGGAGGCGGCGCGGCGCAAGGCCGAGGAAGAGGCCGCGCGCAAGGCCGAGGAGGAGCGCCTGGAGCGTGAGCGCCAGGCGCAGCTCGCCAAGCTCCGGGCCGAGGAGGAGGAGCGCAAGCGGCGCGAGCTGGAGGAGGCCCAGCGCCGCGAGGCCGAGCGGCAGGCCGAGGAGGCCAGGAAGCGTGCCGAGGAGGCGCGCCGCAAGGCCGAGGAGGAGAAGGCCAGGCTGCTCGCCGAGGAGAAGCTCAGGGCGGCCGAGGAGGAGCGGCGCCGCCGGGAGGCCGAGGAAGAGGCGCGGCGGCGGGCCGAGGCGGAGCAGCGCCGCCTGGAGAAGCAGCGGAAGGCCGAGGAGGCGTTGCTCCGGGCGGAGGAGGCGCGGAGGATGGCCGCGGCGGCTGCGGCGGCGGCTGCGCGCCGGTTGCGCCTGTTGTCTCTGCGGCGCCTGTTGTGCCTGCGGCGTCTGGTACCTCGGGTAAGCGGGCTGGGGCGGGCTGGGGCTGCCGGGGCGGCTGCGGGCTCTGGGGCTTCCCAGGGCGTCGGGCTGTCGAAGGCTTCGGGGAGGTCCGCGGGGGCCGAGTCCGCCGAAGCCGCGGGGTCCGCCGAGGCTGCGGGCTCCACGAGGGCCACTGGGTCCGTACCGCCCGTGCCGGACAACGAGACCACCGTGCCCACCCCGGTCGTGGCGCCGCCGCCCTCCGGAGCGGCGACGAGACCGCCGTGCTGCCGCAGGTGCGGCCCGACGGCCCCGGGCCGGAGGACACCGCGGTGCTGCCGCAGCCGACCGTTCCGGGAGCCACGGACGACACCGCCGTGCTGCCGTCCGTCCGCGAGGACCGCGCCGACCTCGACGACAAGGTGCCGCCGGGCTACTTCCGGGACGAGCGCACGGCGACCCCCGAGGGCGCCAATGAGCGCACCCGGGAGCTGCCCCAGATCAACGAGCAGGGCGTACCGGTGCGGCCCCGGCCCGAGTGGGCCGAGGAGACGCCGCAGGACGACATGCCGACTCTGGCGGACGAACTGCTGGGCTCGCACGACGAGGACGACGCAGCCGCAGAGGCCGAAGCCGGCCAGGGTGAGGGCGATGGCCGACGCGGGCGTCGGGGAGGCCGCAGGCGTTGACCGTGAACGCCGGCGCCGGTCGTCGGCGCCGGGTCGTCGGTGCCGGATTGTCAGTGCCGTGTCCCACAATGGGCAGTCCGGTGAGAGCGGTGCAGAGCAGTGCCGCGCAATGCAGAGCAGTGCCGTGCGGAGCGGTGCGGCAGCGTAAGGCGGTGACCCCATGAGCGTGTGGGACGACTTGGTGGGCCAGGAGCGGGTGAGCGAGCAGCTGAGCGCCGCCGCTCGGGACGCCGACGCGCTGGTGACGGCGGTCGCCGCCGACACGCCCGTGCCGGACGCGTCGAAGATGACGCACGCCTGGCTCTTCACGGGCCCGCCCGGCTCCGGGCGGTCCACGGCCGCGCGCGCCTTCGCCGCCGCACTCCAGTGCACGAGCCCGGACCGGGCGCTCGGCGGCGTCCCCGGCTGCGGCTTCTGCGACGGCTGCCACACCAGCCTCATCGGTACGCACGCCGACGTCGAAGTGGTGCGCACGGACCTGCTGTCCATCGGCGTCAAGGAGACCCGTGACCTGGTCCGGCGCGCCCAGCTCTCGCCCGCGGTCGGCCGCTGGCAGGTCATCGTCCTGGAGGACGCCGACCGCCTCACGGAAGGCGCGGGGAACGTCCTGCTGAAGGCCGTCGAGGAGCCCGCCCCACGCACCGTGTGGCTGCTCTGCGCGCCCTCCCTGGAGGACGTGCTGCCGACCATCCGCTCCCGCTGCCGGCACCTGACCCTGCGTACGCCTCCGGTGGACGCCGTGGCCGACGTGCTCGTACGGAGGGACGGCATCGAGCCGGAAGTCGCCGCCGCGGTGGCGCGCGCCACGCAGGGGCACATCGGCCGCGCCCGGAGGCTCGCCACCGACCCACGCGCGCGTGAGCGCAGGGCCGCCGTCCTGAAGCTGCCCCTGCGGGTGCAGGAGATCGGCGGCTGCCTCAAGGCCGCTCAGGAGCTGATCGACACGGCGTCCGACGACGCGAAGCAGGTCGCCGAGGACGTCGACACCAAGGAGACCGAGGACCTGAAGGCGGCGCTCGGCGCGGCGCAGGGCGGCCGGATGCCGCGCGGCACAGCGGGTGCGATGAAGGAGCTGGAGGACCGCCAGAAGCGCCGCAGAACTCGTACGCAGCGCGACAGCCTGGACCTGGCGCTCATCGACCTGACCGGGGTCTACCGCGACGTCCTCGCCCTCCAGCTCGGCTCCCGCGTGGCCATCGCCAACACCGAGGTGCAGGACATGCTGGAGCGCATGGCCCTCGGCACCTCGCCGGAGTCCACGCTGCGCCGCATCGAGGCGATCGGCGCCTGCCGCACGGCCCTCGACCGCAACGTGGCACCGCTGCTCGCGGTGGAGGCGATGACGGTGGCGCTGCGGGCGGGGTGACGGCGTCCGGCTGCGCGTAGCCGTACCCGCACCATCACCCGTACGAGTACCGGTAATGCACAGTCTGTTATGCACCTTGTGCCCACAGTTACTCTCGCGTGATGGACATCAGTCGTGACAGCCGTCGCCACCGCCGCCCCTCCCTCCGAACGCGCGGCACGCTGCTCGTGGCCACCGGCCTGCTCGTCTCGGGCTGCTCCTTGGGGGCCTCGACGACGGACGTCTCCATGGCCGCCCTGCCCCGCTCGACCTCCGCGGAGCTGGCCCCGTACTACGACCAGAAGCTGAGCTGGCGCGACTGCGGTGTCGCCGGCTTCCAGTGCGCCTCCATGAAGGCCCCGCGCGACTACGGCAAGCCCGCGGCGGGCGACATCAAGCTGGCGGTGGCCCGCAAGCACGCCACCAAGCGGAAGGCGCGGCTCGGTTCGCTCCTGGTCAACCCGGGCGGCCCCGGCGGCTCGGCGATCGGCTACCTCCAGTCGTACGCGGCGCTCGGTTACCCCGAAGAGGTCCGCGCCCGCTACGACATGGTCGCCGTCGACCCGCGCGGCGTGGCCCGCAGCGAGCCCGTCACCTGCCTCGAGGGCAAGGAGATGGACGCGTACACGCAGACCGACGTCACCCCTGACGACCAGCGCGAGACCGACGGCCTTCGGGCCTCCTTCGAGGGCTTCGCGGCCGGCTGCGAGAAGCGGTCGGGGGTGATCCTGCCGCACGTCTCCACGGTCGAGGCGGCGCGGGACATGGACATCCTGCGGGCGGCACTGGGCGACGAGAAGCTGTCGTACGTCGGCGCTTCGTACGGGACGTTCCTGGGGGCGACGTACGCCGGGCTCTTCCCGGAGCGCGTGGGGCGCCTCGTGCTGGACGGCGCGATGGACCCCTCCTTGTCCGCGCGGCGCATGAACCGGGACCAGACCGCCGGCTTCGAGACGGCGTTCCAGGCGTTCGCGAAGGACTGCGTGGCGCTCGGCCGCGAGTGCCCGCTCGGCTCCCGGAACCCCCTCGAGGCGGGCAAGCGGCTGAAGCGCTTCTTCGACGAACTGGACCGCGTGCCGCTGCCGACCGGGGACGCCTCGGGCCGCAAGCTCGGCGAGGCACTCGCCACGACGGGCGTGCTCGCCGCGATGTACGACGAGAGCGCCTGGCCGCAGCTCCGGGACGCACTCACATCGGCGATGCGGAACAGGGACGGCTCGGCCCTGCTGGGCCTCTCCGACAGCTACTACGAGCGGGACAGCGACGGCACGTACGCGAACCTGATGTTCGCCAACGCCGCCGTGAACTGCCTGGACCTGCCGCCCGCCTTCACCACGCCGGAGGAGGTGAAGGAGGCGGTGCCCGACTTCGAGAAGGCCTCCCCGGTCTTCGGCGAGGGCCTCGCGTGGTCCTCGCTGAACTGCGCCTACTGGCCGGTGAAGGCCACGGGTGAGCCGCACCGCATCGAGGCGCGGGGGGCGGCCCCCATCGTGGTCGTCGGCACGACCCGCGACCCCGCGACGCCCTACCACTGGGCACAGGCCCTGGCCTCCCAGCTCTCCTCCGGCCACCTCCTCACCTACGAGGGCGACGGTCACACGGCGTACGGCAGGGGCAGCGCGTGCGTCGACTCGGCGATCAACGGCTACCTCCTGGAGGGCACGGCACCGGCGGACGGAAAGCGCTGCTCGTAGCGGTTCCGCGGGGGCGAAAGCCCGCTCCGGGAGGGGTGTGCGGAGCACCCCCGGAAACTGTGTAGACTTGGCCGCGTTGCTGATCGCACGATGGTGCGGACGGCGCGCCGCCTTAGCTCAGATGGCCAGAGCAACGCACTCGTAATGCGTAGGTCTCGGGTTCGAATCCCGAAGGCGGCTCAAAGGTAAACCCCAGGTCAGGCCTCTGACCTGGGGTTTCTTTGTATCAGATGACCTTGGAATCGACCCGGTTGCGTCTCTGGGGTCTGTGCTTCGTACAGGGGGCTCTCGCTGCCCCGGGCCAACGGGTAGAAACAGTGGTGACGGCTGGGACTGCGGCGGCGTCGGGACCCGCGCATGCGATACGAGTTGCCGCACGTTTACCCGCAGTCATCGATCTCCGGTCGCGAGGCTTTGACTCGCTGCCTAGTGATCTTGCTCTTCAGTTCGAGCGAAGCGCGTGAGCAGTCGAGTGAATGATCCACTTTCAACAAGTGCAGACCTGGCTCCGAGCGTCGCAGAAAAGGGTGGCGAAGCTGCATTGGGGGTCGAGTTCCGTAGCGCGGTTTCATGTGCGGGGCTGGGGGATGTCGCTATCATAAAAGGCGTTACTTAGTTACGATCGGTCGAAAGTTGACAGATGTATGACATTGGAGCAACCGGGGGCGCGTGAGGCGGGGAGTGGCCTAGTGTGGCGCCATCGCGGACCATTGAAAGGTGCACCAGTGGATTCACAGAGGCGCGTCCACATCGACCTCACCGTTGTACGTGAGGGCGGCAGGAGGATGGATTCGGCGCCGAATGGTGTCAGCGTCGGCGTGGCACATCTGCGTAGTTGGCAGGTGGATCGCATCGATACTCCGTCGAACATGTTCGACGGATATGACGCCCATCTAGTCAAGATCAATTACGACCTCGAAATCGACGCCGAATGCCCCGGGATGCCTTGGTTCGAAATTTCCTTCGAATTCCTGTCCGGGGAGATGGATCAGGCTGTCGTCATCGATGCTCTGCCTCGCTTCGATACGTCTCCAGAAATTCCTAAGCCCTACGTGCTCAACCGGTTTCTGAACTTCGTCCCGAGCGAGGGCGATGTGTCCACTCAGGTTCTGCTTCCGGCGACCACGGACAGGGTCGACATGTTCGGCGCCGGGGGCAACAGCGTGCGGTGGAGGCATGTAGCGCTCGGCGGGGCCGGTGTTCGTCCCGGCTCCTACGCTGCCTGGGTCGTCCTGCTCACCCCCGCCGGGCAGGTTGAGCAACGAGTGGAATGCTCCGCTCGATACGACCTGTCGTTCCTCCCGGAGGTCGAATACCGACCCACACAGGTGCCAGTCGAGTTTCGACTAGGTCTGGTTGCGCCCCGGGAGGGCCTGAGAAGTGTGGTGCCTTCGCTCTCGGCCGTCACCGAAGTCCCGGGCCGGGATTATCACCCTTCCGTTTTCATCTGCTACGCGCACGACTCGCCGCAGCACAAGGAAACTGCCAGGCAGTTCGGTAATCTTCTTGCCGAGAATGGCGTCGACGTGCATATGGACCGGTATGAGGAAGGCAAGCGCGGGGACTGGGGCACCTGGGCGAGGAAGAACATCGACCGGGTTGATTTCGTCATCGTTCTTGCCTCCCCCATCTGTCGCAAAGCGTTCGACGGCGAGTTGCGCGGGCGCGAACACCCGGGGATTCGGAGTGAGTCCCGGCTCATCAATGAGCGGCTTCACGCGCACCGCGACGAGTGGACCGCCAAGGTGTTGCCCGTTGTCCTGCCTCATGAACTGGTGGACAACATCCCCGAGATGCTGCAGCCATGGACGTCGGACCATTACGACGTCACGGAGCTCACCTCGGAGGGCATCGACGACCTGCTGCGGGCGATGACGGGAGTACCGAAGCACTCCCGGCCACCGCTCGGCCAGCTGCCGGCCAGGGTCCTCAAGCCGTTGAGCGGCGCTGAGTCCTGACCGGCGGTACCGAGCCCTCAGGCATCTTCGTCCCCCGATACCCGGTAGTCGGGGTGGTCGTAGTCGATGACGGTCGCCAGATGGAGCGGTACGGGCATCTGCGTCCGGTCGTCCCAGGAGATGGCCTGTTCGCAGAGGCTTGCCGTCAGACCTGCCAGTTGCTCCGGAGCCCATGACCCAGGGCTCACCACCACGATCTCCTTTCCCGTGTACGAGTGCCACGGGACGGCGAGTTGGGAGGTGAGCCCGTCGGGTAAGGTCCATCGGGTGTAGAAGGCACCCCGGTCTCCGCCCTTGGCCTTGATCGACGCGGATCGGCCGGCGAAGAGCCAGCAGCGCCCGTCGGAGTCCGGGAGCCGGTACACCTTGCGGTCCGGTGCAGCGGGCTTGGCCGGGTCGCTCGGCATGTTCGCCTTTTCCTGTCGGGTGACAGGGCGCCCGATCTCACTGAGTTCGGTGTTCAGGCGGACGACCGCGATGTCGGCGCCGCCTCCACGCACCTTGTCCCCGGGGAGCGGGCCGGCATTCAGCCGTGCGTTCTGCAGTCCCGGCCAGATGGTTCGGGTCTCCTGGGTGTCCACGAAAATCACCATGGGGGTGCCGTCAGGGGGTATGGCGAGAAGTTCGCCGAGTCTGGCCTCGACCACATCCCGCGTCAGCTGCGTTTTCTCTCCTGTACGGCCGAAGCGGGTGGTTCCGATGGCACCGGAGTGAAAGTCCGCCACACCCTCGGCACTACGCACCCATGCCTGCCTCCGGTCGCTATGGACCAGCACTTGGCAGCTCGCCAGGTCGTCGGGGTCGACGTAAAGCGCCACCATGGTGAGAACCAGGGGTTTGCCTTCCGTTCCCGTCTGCTGTCTGCGGGCATGGATGCCGACCAGCAGTGCCTTCCTGGCAAGCCCGTGGGGTCGCCCGCCCGCGATCACGGAGTCCAGCAGCCGGTTGTCCAGGACCCCCGCGGCCCGAAGCAGGTCGCGCAGGGCGGCCCGGGCGGAGTGCTTCTTGGTTTCGGTACTGGGCGGGTTGGTCTTGGGCGGGAGGACGGTGGGCTCGGTGGCAAGGAACTGGGTCGGCACCCCCAAGTGCCCCAGCAGACGCCTCAGATGCGGTTTGGCATCGATCTCGGGACGCGGTACGTCAGGGTGGTACTCGGTCTCCAGCCAGGCTGCGACCAAGTGGTCGTCACCGGACGCAAGGTTCAGCGACCTGAGACAGGCAGCGCGATTCACGGTGTCGTGGGCGAGTAGGTCCGGGCAGTGGCGGGTGACCACGTCCATGCGGGAGTTGACGCGGGTCGGCTGTTTTTCGGACGTCGGCTTCACAGGCTGGCCGGCCAGCTCCTCGAGTTCGGCCAGCATACGGTCGCGTCCTGCAGACGTGGCGTAGACGCAGGCCAGAGTGACCTTTCGGAATCCGCTCGGTCCAACCGCCGAGACAGGGAGGCCGTCGGGCAGATAGCTCGTTACACGAGGCGCGAGCCTGATCCTCTTGTCCACCTCGTAGGGCAGAGGTACGAGCAGGGGCAGAGCGGACATGATGTGCTCGTGCAGTCGAAGCATGAATCTGGGGCCGGGGCCACTTCCCAGCGCGTGGAACCGAGTGCTTGCCATCTGAGGCCTGATCGCCCCCGGAATGCGTGGTAGCTCATCCGGAATGTCCAGAGCTGACAACTGACAGGCCTCGATGATCTTCGCGATGGCGGGATCGAGATGGCTGCGCCACTTGCCGGTCTCTCTGTCCAGGCGGCGCCGCAGCGGGAGCTTGAGGATGGGAGAGTCGTCCTCGTTCCGCTCGATCCACACGTTCTTCGCCCAGTCCCCTTGAGGCGAGATCCTGGAAAGCTGGGCGTCGAAGCAGAGGACGGGGTCCTCGACTCCGACCCGGGTGGTCAGCCGTGCGGTCACCTTGTGCATGCTGAAAGCCGTTCCGGCACGGTTGGCGAGGAGATCGCCGGGCTCCCAGGCGAGGAGGGACCCGTTGGTGTCCATGGACAGATGGACGGGCGCTCGGTCGTCGATGCGCAGTGGCACTGCAGCCAGTTGCCGCATCACCTGCCACTCCGCCGTACGGAACACCCACCCGGGCATGACCGGAACCCGGCCTGGGCGGAATCGCACGAAGTCGGCAAAGGAGCGCGCTTTCTCAGGGGCCGGCAGCAGTCCGGGGAGGAGAGAGGGCTTCTTTCCGTCCCGGATATGCCTTTCCCATGCCCGCACAGCGACCCGCAGCCGGTCGTCAAGAGCGGCGTCGCTGGTGAGGAGCAACATGCGGCTGCCCGCAGACTGCTCCTCCTCCGCGAGATCGCGTTCTCCGAACAACTTGACGGGTTGCCCGGTGGCGGCAACCAGCCCGGTGGCCAGGGCGGAGTAGCGCGGCTGCCGTTGGTTCTCCCGCTTGGGCAGGTCCGTCCATGCTTCCTCGAAGTCCGCAGTGAGGGGATAGGCGGTGATGGAGCCCAGCAGGGAGTCCATGTCCTGCCGTGGCACGCGGTAGGCGAGGGTGATCAACACTGGGCGACTCCGTCGTTGGGGTGTTCCGCGTATTTCAGGAAGGCCTCGAGAGTGGTGCCGTAGTACTGCTGCATCGCGGGCAGGACGCCCTCGGCGTGCCACCTGTCCCTCAATTTGAGGATCAGGGTCGCCAGGTCGGTACCGCCCTCGGGGTCGAGCATGGCCCCGTCCACCAGATGCAGCGTCGCGTCGGTGCCGCCACGCCGTGCACGGCCGATGAGCTGTACGGCTCCATTGATGATCTCGGCCACCACGCCCAGTTTGACGTCGAGAGGCTGGGCCTGAAAGTAGGGAGGGCGGCGGATGATCTCGTCGAGGTACTGGCCGGCCACCTTGCGGCGTTGGGCCAGCAAAGCCTGGGGGTCACTGGATGGGCCGCGGTGCTTGCTCAGTGCTCGTGCCTGGATGTGCGCGACGAGTTCCGAGGGCTCGTCGATCAGAGGGATCGGCCGGACGATCAGCCACACCGACCCCAGGGCGGACTTGTCACCCTCCCCGATGATGTTCACCCCCCGTTGCACCCTGGCCAGGGGAGCGATCAGGATGTCGGCCCCCTCGACAGCGGGGAATCCCTCCAACCGGTCGGACGGTAGTTCCCGCCATCGGCCGACGTCCACGGCTGCTTCCTGGTCGTCCGCATAGGAACCCGGCCTCACCGCCAGGCAGATGCGCGTGGAGTCGACGCCAGCTGTGAACAGGCCTTCCGCGACGTGCCGCGCTGCCTCGTAGGACGTCGTGGCGAGAAGTACCCGGGCGCGCCCCTGCTTCTCGGTTGCGAGCCGTTCCAGTTCGGGCCGTAGGTATGTGCCCCACAACGCCGTGGCGATGTGCTGGGTCGCCATGGCACGGTCGGTTCCCTCCAGACCGGAGATCCGGCGTGGTCGGCCCTCGTCGTCGTCGATTCGTGCCGCCAGGACGCGCACGGCGTCCTTCTGCTCGTCCGCCACCCACCATTTCGGGGTGGTGTGGATGTGGTGGTGCGGCGCGTACGGAAAGTAGGAGGTGGCCGACATTCCGAGGACGATGCGGCGGACTCCGGCGTGGCCCAGGGCCGTGGTGTCGCCGAGGCCCACGGTGTAGGTGTGTGGGTCACCGCCGAAGGCTGCCGTCGACAGACGTGCCGCCTGCCCGCCGGTGTCGTCGTAGTACTCGGTGAAGGCGAAGACGAGCCTTCCCAAGGGGCCGGTCGGTGTGATGCGCCAACGCCCGTACGTACCCAGGGCATCCGCGATGTCTTGAGCGGATTCGACGCCGATGTCGACCAGTTGGGCATTGTTCGCCATCAGCTGGTGCAGGAATATGCGGATGCGTTCCAGAATGGCCCGGCGGAGAATCCGGTTGACGACCCGGGCCCGGTGCTCCTCGGGCAGGTCCTTGACGAGTTGGTCCAGGGCGTCCCGTGCTCTGGGCAGGGACAGCCCTCCGGACCCTCCGGTGACCACCGACGCGAGGTGCTGCCGTGCGGCTCCGAAAGATTTGGGTTCGTCGTCGTGGGGTGGCATTTCGTCGAGGAAGAGCGAGCGGAACATCTCCAGTTGTTTGGCGTCGACCTCCTCGGTGTCGAGCCCGAAAAGCCGGGCGGTCAGCCAGTTGTCCCACCGCCGGGGCACCATCCAGTAGCGCCCCGGTCCGCGTGGGCGCCGTCCTTTGGCGGGGGCCGCGGCACCGAGACGCTCGTAGGTCAGGTGGCTGACGTAGTTCTCGGACAGGTAGCGGAGGGTCAGGTAGGCGTCGCGGACACTGGCATCGACTTCGTCCCTGAGTCGTCCTGATGTCGCCGCGAAGTCCTGATCGAATTTGCGCAGGGGGGTGTTGGTGCGACCCGCGTGATCAAGGACGAGATGACGGCCCGCATGGTCGATCGCCGTGCTCTGGAAGCTGTCCACCTCGTCGATGACGACGATCTGACAGCGTCGCATCAGCAGCTCCTCCACGGTCAAACGGTCGTCACCGCCATAGCCGTCCTCCACGGGTGCCTGAACCACTCCGAGCAGCAGGTTCGCGTGCGAGGTGACGACGACATCCGCGGTGCACGCCTGACGTACGGCCCGATAGCGTCCGCAGGAGGTCCGCCAAGGGCAGGAGACCGTGGTGATCTTCCGGCGGCCCCGGGGCGGTCTCCGCAGCTTGGCGCATGGCTCACTGCCCGGCTGCCACCGGTCGATGGCCTCGTCGGAGTCGGCCAGCGCGGCGAGTGCGCAGCCGTAGCCGAATCGCTTCCAGATCCAGTCGGCGTCGGGGCCGTCCTCGGTGGCACGCGCGGCCGCGGTCTCGGCCACCTTGATCAGCGACCGGGGCGAGACGAGCGGCACGACACCAACGCTCGGCTCCACGCCGTACGTTTTCATGGCTCTTTCGATGCCGTGGACAGCCCGTACGACGTCGGCGTTGGTCGGCAGGACGAAGGCCACGGAGATCTGCCGACGGGCGGCCCAGCAGGCGAAGGTCTCGATGAGGACGACCGACTTGCCGAAGCCGGTGTAGGCGAGGAGCTCGTTGAGGTTGCCGGCCGTCAGGTCCAGCCCTTCGACGTTCTCATTGCCACGAGAGCGGATTTGCTGAGCGAAGCGGTCCACCGCCTTCTCACGGTAGGCGCTTCGGCCGAACTCCTGCTCGACCCGGTCGATGCGCTGGGCGATCTCCTTCAACTCGTTGAAGGGAACCCAGCAGTTCTCCAGGGCCGGGGCGTCGCGGACCATGGGAATCGGATGCCCGGTGTCGAGATGGTGGGGCTGGATCTCGTAGTGAAGGTCGATGAATGTCTGCTGGTGGCCGTCCGGGCCGGTGACGCCGGTCGTGGTCATGTGCGGACCCGCCTGGGCGGGTGCTAGTACACGGTTCTTCGCCGCGTGCAGTTCGTCGAGCTGGCGCAGGTAGTCATCGACATAGGCGGGGAGCGGCATGCCGGGGTCCACGGAGATCTGCCCACGGCTCTCCTCCTGGCCGTCGTCGGCCACGCTGCAACCGGGGATCTGGCCACTGCTGAGCAGGCTGTCGAGGATGGGGCCCGCGGCTTCCGCGTTCGCCATCTGGTTGGGGCGTCGTCGTAGCAACTTGGTGAAACGGCGTGCGTCAGCGTGGGAGAGGTCACGCCAGCCGGACCAGTCCGCGATGTGGCCGTCCAGCACGTAGAGCACGTCGTCGCGGGTAGTCGTGCGTCGGAATCCGCCGCCGTCCTCGATGGGAAAGAAGCTGGCGGCCAATCCGATCGCGGCGCCCATGATGCGGGGGAACACTCTTTCGGTCCCGGGTGCGGTCATGCTGGTGATGTCCTCAGCGCTCGTCGTACTTCGGCGTGGAACTTCGTCTCGGTAGTGATCTGCAGGGACGGCAGGGAGACCCTCAGGGTTTCCCATTGATACTCGTGCGTCTGCGGGAGGAGGACCCGGGCGCTGGGGGCCTTAGCCCGGAGGTCGGCGATCAGCCGGTGGGGTGAGCGATACTCCTTGACGTCGATCTTGAATTCTGTGCCGCCTGCCCTGACGTGCAGGTCGTACCGGTCGAGCTTGGGCCAGAGTTCGACGGTTGCGCCGAGCTTCTCCAGGCGCTCCTTGATACGGAGCTCGCTCGCCCCGGGAACGACGACGAATCGCCAGACGCCGTACTCCACACACCGGGAACCGGCTCCCGGCCGGGTCGCGGGCGTGGCTGATCGCGGTCGCCCTTCGTCGACTCTCCTCAGAGCTGGACGGGACCGGGGCGTCCTGGCCTCGGCCAGCCGGTAGACGTTGGCATGGGGGACGTACCGGCAGCGTACGGTCGTACCGGTCACCGCCATCGGCCAGTGGCACACGGGGCACGGCCACCACCATGTCGCGCCGTCGGCCGACCGATGGAGGTGATCGGCCGGGATGTCGGTATATCCCCGTGGGGGGAGCTTCACTCCGGTCTCGCTGACCAGCTCCCGTAGTTCGGCGGTGGAACCGGCGGAGTGCTCGATGAGAAAGCGGCGCGAAGCGGTGTACCCCTCCTGGCCGTTGCCCTCGATCAGCGTCTTGAAGGTTTCGTCACGAATCCGGTCGGAGCGCATTCTCGTCCAGGTGGGCAGCCATGCCGACGAGGACGGTCCGCCCACCGGCAGTGCGTACTCGCACGCCAGGTCGTACGCATCCGCTGTGAGCCGGTCCTCGCCGTCGAGCAACACCACTCGGGCGATCGCCTCGTCCGCATTCATGGTGAGCACCGGCATCAGCCCGAGGCGCTGTCGTAGAGAGGCGATGAAGTCCAGGGGCGTCGTCGGGCCGAGACCGGGCCCATGCGCCTCCATGACGACGCCGGTCATTCTCGCCACCTCCCGCATGGCGTCGTTCTGCCGGCGCCGAACGGTCCACGCGTAGGCGGCTCGCAGGGCTGCGGCCACCACCCGGTGGGCGCGCTCCGCCGGATCATCCCGTGGCCCGGTCAGCCAGTGGGTCACGTGCCCTGCCTCTCGGCCGCGTCGGGGCACCAGCGCGTGAACGGGCAGTCTTGGCAGGCCTTGCCCGCCTTGGCCGGATACCGGACGTCGGCGTGCCAGGGGGCTACGTATGGTTCCAGGACGCTTCTCGCCCGGGCGACGACATCCGCGGCGGCGGTATCGATTCCGGTCACGACGGGACCGCTGGCGGTCAGCCGTTCCATCTCGACTGCACAGTCCCCGTTCCCCGGCAGTGCTCCCGCTTGGGCGATCAGGACGGCCAGCGCGAGTTGAGGGAACTGATCCAGCAGGTCTCCTTCGTCCGGAACCCTCTTGGTTTTCGTCTCGCGCAGGGTCCACCGCTCGCCCACGCGGTAGAGCAGGTCGGTCTTGGCGACGACGACGGTGTCGGCATCAGGGTCGTAGACGGCGACCGTCCGTTCCGGCTGGACTTCCACGTCCTCGGGCCGGTCCCGCAGGGGGCAGACGAGGGAGTGGTCGCCGATCATCTGGATGCCGAGCCGGGCCTGCAGCCCGGTCAATGACCACCCCTCGTACTGCCATGCCTCGGGTGGGCCGGGCACGTCATCGGGTTCGCAGGGCCGCTGCGGTGTACGACGGTGCCGACTCTCGATCCACGCGTGTACGGCTTTGCCGCGCACGATCGCTTCCGTGTCCTCGGCCAAGTCGTCCTTCGGCAGGAAGAGGGATTCCAGGTGTGCGCGGGCCGGGCAGCGACGGTGGGCGCGCCCTGTCGTCATCGACCACGAGCGGCGCGGGAGCCCCGATCCGCTGATGCCGAGGAGGCCCGGCGCGGACGGGATTGCGGGGCAGGTGGCGACGGCGTCGCACCTGCCGCAGTCCTTGCCGGGGCGATACGAGTCACCCGCGATCATTCTGTCGATATGCGCCTCGACGGCCGAGTCGTAGCGTGCGTACGCCTCCGTGGGAGTGCCTTCGAAGAGCACGCGGTGGGAGGAGTCGGTGCAGCCGATTTCCACGAGGCGTACCAGCCGCGCGGGTTCGAACGACCCGAGCCGGAGCGGCTTCCTGTCCCACTGGGAGGTCAGCACCGGGCGCGCGCTTGCCAGGACGCCCACCGCCATGGCGATCTCCACATTGTCCCGAGGCAGGTTCTCCACGGAGTCGGTACGCAAGATGCGCAGTTCACGGACCCCGTGTCCGGCATATCGTCGGTCGTCCACCATCTCCTCGTACAGGTCCGGGGCCCCTGGCTTGAGTGGCCCACGCTGTCGGGCCCATAGGCGTGACACCGGCTCCAGAGGCGCATCAGGGGGAGAGCCGGGCGGAGCCGGCAGGGCCGCGGCTGCGGCGAGGTATCCATGGACGGCGTGCTCGGTCCACCTGACGAGTGCGGGGTGAACGGGACGCCCGGGTGCGGACCGCCAGGTGGCCAAGGCGTCTTCCGGAGCCAGCCGTTCGAACTCGATGAGGTTCAGTACGTCGTGCAGAGGCCCCGGTGCCCATGAGACCAGGGGGCGGATCGAGGTCGAGTGGCGAGGGCGGGGTGTGCCGGGGCGTATCTGAGCCGCCAGCCGTTGAGGGCATCGCCTCTCAATGCCTCGAACATTGGCGGGTTTAATTCGAACGAGATCGCAGCTTTCGGGTGTTTCCCCGATTCCAGGTGAAATGATCATGGCTCTTTCCTCTTGGGGTGCCTCGATGTGCTGCAGGTTTTGAAAATTTCCCTGCCCTCCTCGATCAGGTTGCCGTATCGTACGGTTCTCCCGGCGGCCTCCCGGAGCCTATGGGAATGCATCGGCAGCGGGGCCTGATTTTTCGAAGGAGTGAGATGGCGTTCTACGGGCTCTTCGCCGGTATCGACTACTACGAGTCGGATTTCAGGAGCTTGCGGTTCGCGAAGCGCGATGCCATCGCGCTCTGTGCGCTTTTCGACGACAACCTTGGAGGAAGGGCCACTCTGCTCCTCGACAGTGATGCCACCAAGGAGAGGCTCGTGGCGGAACTGCAATGTCTGGCCGAGGTCAGTACGGATGAGGACTTCGTAGTGATCGCCTTCTCCGGGCACGGAGTCCCCGGCGGCGCTCTGGCCGCGTACGATGTCTCGCCGGACGATCCCACCAAGGGCTCCCTGCCCCTGGATGATCTCGCCGAACTGATCCGTCGGATCCCGGCGCGCGCGCTGCTCCTGGTACTGGACTGCTGCTTCTCGGGCCACGCCGCGGACAAAATCCTCCATGTCGCGCGGGAAGATCTCACGAGTCGCAATGGCTCTGTCTCGGCAATGAAAAGGCTCGAAGAGCTGCGCAAGGACGGGTATTGTGTGATCGCTGCCGCAGGCCGGGGCCAAGAAGCCTTCGAAGAGCAGAACGTCCGTCATGGGCTGCTCAGCTATTACCTTATTCAAGGGCTGCTCGGCCACCCTGATGCCGTCGATGACGGCAAGGTGCATATCTTCAAGTTGGCTCACTATGTCTCCAAAAGCGTGAGTTCGCACGGGCGGGGAAATTCCCACGAGGTGCAGAAGCCCGTTCTGGGCGTCAGTTCCTCGAATTTCTCTCTGCGTGTCTTCGTGCGGGGCGCGCGCTATCTGTCGACTGCTGACGCGACAAGGCCGCGGCCCGTCACCGCGGACCTCTCGTCGCTCAAGCCCTACGGATTTCCACACCAGGTCCTGGAGGCGTGGGGTGGAAGCCTGGGCAAGCTCAACCGCCTGCAGGTCGAGGCCATCAACGAGGGCGCTCTGTTGGAGGGCATGAACGTCCTCGTCAGCGCCCCCACCGCGACGGGCAAGACCATGGTGGGCGAGCTGAGCGCCATGCGCTCGGTTGCTCTCGGGAGGAAGGCGGTCTTCCTGGTTCCTACCCGCGCCCTGGCCAGTGAGCAGTACGAAGGGTTTCGGCAGCGCTACGAACCTCTCGGATTCAGAGTGATTCGGGCCACGGGCGAGCTGAGCGACCAAATGCCGCAGCTGTTCAAGGGCGAGTTCGAACTCGGCGTCCTCACCTACGAGAAGTTCATCGGGCTGCTGCCCAGGAGCCCAGGATTGCTGAACGTGGGTGTCCTGGTCATCGACGAGATCCAGTCCCTCGGGTTGCCCGAGCGGGGCCCTCTGCTGGAGACCTTGTTCACCTGGCTGCGGGTCAGAGACGGCTCCACAAGTACGCCACAGATCGTGGGCCTGTCCGCAGTCCTGGGCGAACCGCGTGAACTCGCCCGCTGGCTCCGCGCCAACCTCGTAACGATCACTCGCCGGGATGTCCCGCTGCTCGAAGGAGTGATGGGGCCGGACGGGCTGCACAGGTACCGGGACCCGCAAGGCACGGAGTCGTCCGAGCAATTGCTGCAGCCGGAACGCCCGGCTGGGATCGCCGCAGAGTGCCATCAGCTGACACGGTTGGTGGCCGAACTGGTCGGGCAGGGCCAGCAGGTCATCGTTTTCCAGGCAACACGTGGAGGAGCCCGCGGGATTGCGCAGCAGCTCGCTGGCACCCTCGGTCTGCCCCCTGCCCACACGGCGCTCGCAAGGCTCTCCAGTGAGGACGGCGGGCGGACGGCGGACCTCTTGCGCACCTGCCTGGAGGGCGGGGTGGCCTTCCACATCGCGGACCTGACAACGGAGGAACGACAACTGCTGGAGGAGTCTTTCCGAAGCCGGGATAGCGAGGTGCGCGTTCTCGTGGCCACGACCACGCTGGCCCAAGGAGTCAACCTGCCCGCGGATGCCGTGGTCATCAGCGATTTGGAGCATCCCGGGGGCGGTCGGCCGTATTCCGTCTCCGAGTACAAGAACATGGCCGGTCGGGCGGGGCGGACCGGTCGCAGGGAATGGCCGGGGCGTGCCGTCATCCTGGCGCGGGGCAGCGCCGACGCCGAACAGAAGTGGCAACGGTACGTACGGGGAACACCGGAGCCGGTGAGGTCGGCGCTGCTTGATCCGGCCGTCGATGTACGCGGTGTACTCCTCGCCGGCCTGGTGGAACCCGCTTCCCTTTCCCGCCGACGCTCGGGGCCGGACGTCGAACGGTTTCTGGCGGCCACCTTCGCCGCTCACCAGTCCAGGGCGAGTGGCTCGCCGGACCCCTTCCCGAGTGCAGAGGTCCGACACATGGTGGGCGACCTCATCTCCGGCGGGTTCCTCAAAGGAACACCGGTCGGAGCCGGGGAGATGCCGCGCGGGCTCATGCTGACGGACCTGGGCGGACTGGCCGTTCGAAGCGGTCTCGGTGTCGACTCCGTGTCTTCCGTTGCGGAGGCGCTGAGGTCCGTACCCGCGGACAGCGTCAACCACGCCACACTGATCTGTGCCGCTCAACTCACCACCGAGTTGCGTGACGTCCGGTTCGATCGGGTCCCGCGCTCCGCATACAGGCAGCATGTCCGCCTTGCCGCATGGCTGAAGAGGCGCAAGGTCGCCGAGACGGTGTGCTCCAGGCTCATCGGCCCACACTCCAGGGGCGGCAGCGGCATCGGCCCCGCCCGGCGTGCTGTCGCCTGCCTGATGTGGGCGGAGGGGATCAGCCTGGCCGGCATCGAACGCGCGATCGCCGACCAGACGAAGCTCACGCGGCCAGAGTTCCCCGGCCCGGTCCAGTACACGGCGCAGCGAGCCGCCGATGTGATCGCGACCGTCATCGAGATCGCTCTGCTCGTCCATCCGACCGTCGATCTGGGCGACCTGCCGGATACCTTGCCCACCCAGCTCGAACTGGGCATCGTCGAGGGCCTGGTGCCCATCGCCTGGAACACGGAGGTCCCGCTCGGCCGACCTGTCTACCTCAGCCTGGCGCGCGTAGGGCTGACCTCGCCCGCAGCCATCCTCGCGGCCGACCCCGGACTCCTTCTCGACTCTGTCGGCGGGGACCCCGAGCGACGCAACGCGGTGAGGAAGGCAGCGGCGATCGTGCTGGCAGATGCCGACGAGGACGGGCATCGGAATCCGTCCTCGTCCCTGCTCGACTGAACTCGGGTGGGCTCCGGACCGAGGCGCGGGGGAGCCCAGGCCCGTCGGCCGAGCGCCGCGCCCCGGACCGGGTGGCGAGAGCTGGGAACGCGGCCCCGGTGGACGTCCTCGGCCTGCTCCAGGCCCCCCGTGTCCTCCAGCCGGGTGCGAGCTGCGTGAGACGGTCACCGCCGCCTCCGCCAGGCGTTCGAGTACCTCGTCCACACGCCGACGTGCGGTACGGGGGTCACGGTCGAGGTGCGCGGCGATCCGCCTCAACCGTTGCCCGAAGCGTTCGTTGCCGGGCCCCTCCAGGGCCAGTGCTGCTCCGCCGAGCGCGGCCATATGCGGGGGCAACGTGTCGATCAGCTCCCGCAAGTAGCCCCTGAGGAGGGCTCGCCCCTCCGCGGCCCCTTTGCCTTCGGCGATACCGGCGGCCCGGCGCAGGGCGCGGCCGGCGCGGCTCAGGGCTTCGGGATCTTCGATGCCGAAGCCCTTGCGGAGCGCCTTGAGACCTGTCAGCACTTCCGCATCGGAAAGCTGACATGTCACATCAGGACGCGAGCCGAACACGCGCTTCCCCGAGCATCACCGGTTCGAGCCCGCCGTACAGGGCATCGGCGCGCCTCCAGAGGTCGGTGGCCGCTTCATGGCGTCCACGTGCCCAACTGATGTTGCCGAGCCCGGTCAAGGCACGTGCTCCCTCATAACTGCTGGCACAACTCTCGGCCAGGGCCAGAGCCTCTTTGTAGCCGGCGGCGGCGGCCCGGTGGTCGCCCGCCCGGAAATGGGCCCATGCGGCGCAGTTCACCGACATGACGGCATCCAGCTCCAGCCCCAGGGCATGGAATTCCGCCCGAGCCTGCTGCGCATGCTCGACGGCGGAGGGGCAGAGCTGGAGCTCTGCCTCCAGCAGCGCGATGCCGCGGAGCGTAATGGCGGCATTCCGCCTGTTCTTCATTCGCCGGTAGTACTTCAACGCGGTACGCAGGCCGTCCATTGAATTTTCGTATTCACCCAGATAGAGCTCGGTCCAGGCCAAGTTGGAGACGGAGTTCACCACGCCGTCGTCATCGCCCAGCTCTTGATACAGCACCAGTGCCTGCTGGAAATAGCCCATAGCCATGGTGAGATCGCCTCGGTCCGAGTGGGCGACGCCGAGGTTACTCAGACTGATGGCCAGCCACGTCCGAGCCCCCGAGGTGCGGGCGGATTCGACTGCCCTCGTATGGGTCTCGATCCAAGGGCCCCACCGTTTCGTGAGGAAGAAGAAGTCGCGCAGGGCGAAAGCCAGCTGCCAGCACAAGGAGTGGAGCCCCAGTTCGGCGGCTGTCTCGCACAGCGCAACGAGACTCCGCCACTCCGATTCCAGCCAGAGGACGCTTGCCGCCCGGTCGCTGAACGCCCACGGTCCCTCGGGGAAGTCATCAAGGATGACTGGCGGCCGGAAGCGCTGGGGAGTGAGCAACCTGTCCGCGGCCACGGCGAGACGAAGGCCATGCTCCAGCAGACGCCGAAGGGCAGCCTGCTGCTCTTCCACCGCCAGACGAGCCAGGAGTTCGCCCCGGGCGAACTGTCGCACGAGACCATGCATGGTCACTCGGCGCGACGACTCGTGGGTTACCAAGTGGGCGTCCGCAAGGCTGTCCACGAGCGTCGCCGCGTGAAGCGGGTCGATGTCTGCCAGGACCGCCACATCGTGGAGATCGATGTCAGACCCAGGGTGCAGTGCCAGCAGTGCGAGAACCCGACGCTGCTGCCCGCTCAGATAGTGGCACGACACGGTGAGCGCAGCGGCCACGCTGCGGTCCCCGTCATCGAGCAGCTCAAGCCTGTGGGCCTCGTGCGACAGCCTCATTTCAAGCTCGGCCACGCTTCGCATCGATCCGCTGCGGAGCCGGGCGGCGACGATTCGGACGGCGAGTGGTAGTCGACCGCAGTGGTCGATGATGGCGTGGACCGCTGCTTCGGCAGCGCATGCTGCCCGCTCGCCTCCGGCCCTACGGAACAGAGCCCCGGCCTCCGCATTGGTCAATACCCCCACGGACACGTGCGTCGCTTCATCGAGAGCGCTGAGGCGCTTCTGACTGGTGACGATCACTTTGTAGCCGGGCCCGGACGAGAGCAGCGGAGCGACGTCCGCCGCACTGCGCATGTTGTCGAGTATGAGCAGCAGGCGCTTGCCGCGGGTCCTGCTTCGCCAGAGGTTGGCCAGGGCATCGGGACGGGAAGGAAGCTGCTCTTCAGGGACGCCGATCAGCTGGAGCAAGGAGCTGAGCACCTCTCGCGTGCCGCCGGGCGACGTTTCGCTGAAGTCGAGGAAGAAGCATCCGTCGGGAAAGGACTCCGATGACGCCCAGGCCCCCTGGAGCGCCAGGGCGGTCTTGCCCACGCCGGCCATACCGCTGATTACGCACAGGCTGCCTTGCAGGGCGTCCGTGAGGTGATCCGCGATGTTCTTCAGTTCCTCCGTGCGCCCTACGAAATGTGAGGGCGGAGCAGGGAGACCAAAAATCGATTTGATGTCGATGGGGTGTTTTCTCATCGATTCCTCGTCCTCGAGGAGCGCTACCAGTTCGCCTTGTGCTTCCAGCGCATTGTCGCAGAGCCTAGCCAATCGAAGGTTCGCTTTAGCCTTCCCTGTCTCCACCTTGCTGAGATGGCTTTGGCTGCAGAACACCTGTTCAGAGAGCGTGCCCAGGGTGATTTGCTTCTCGTTACGCCTCCGGCGGAGCTCGCTGCCGAAATCGAGGGCATATCTTTTCATGATTCCAAGTTCCTGTATCGGGTGGTGCGTCGACAGCGATGAATCGCTGAGACTGTGAGGGGGGGGTATGGCTTGTGAGGCTCTTCTGCTCTTCGGGCGCGGCGGCTGCGTGATCGGCGGAAGTAAGATCAGCCCTTTATCGAAGGAAGCATCCCACGGGCTTAGTCGCTGCGTTGGCAGTTTCCTGTTTCCGGTGAGAAGAGGAAACTGGAAAACGCGATCCAGCTTGTAGGCGCCAGCTGCGTCTTGGAGGAGTAGATGGTCAAGGTAAGCGCCGCTCCTCCCGATAATCCCCTTGAGACCTTCATCGGGCAGTGTCCGGACGGGTTCGGCGCCCGCCGTCGAGAGCCAGTGTCGGCGGCTAACGCCTGTCCGCCGCACTGGCTGTTGCTCCCGGGAGGCAAGGGTGCGGTGCGCTGTGAGCCGGGCGGGCAGCTCACGCTCGGTCCGGTACCGGGGTGCTGTGGACGTTGGGATTCGGGTGGCGTGTACCTGCGAGGCCCGTGGTCAACTCCGTTCACCAGGACTGCACATCGTTATTGCGGGGCGGGGTCGATCTTGGTCCGGTACTGCGCGGGCGGCGTGTGGCCGTGGGTAGCCGTGGCCCGAGTGCCGTCCAGTGGATGAGCTCCTGCGGTGCGGCGACCATGCGGTGAGGACGTCATGCGGCTCGACCGTGCGGAACTGTGCGGGCGGTCGCTGCCGCGCTGTTCGTAGTAGCGGCGCGCGGCCTGCGAGACGTCCCGACCGGTGTCGGGCAGGGTGGCTGGGATGTCGGCACGGGCACGGCGGACGCGGGAATCGAGGCGGCTGGCGAACGCCAATCGGGGCGGGTGTGAGGGCATGGCCGCGCGGCCATGCCCGGCTCATCGCCCGCACCCGTTCCAGCGGGTTGCTGCCGGTGTTGTTCGCGGCCTCGGCGAGCATGCGCCGGCCGCCGCGGGGAGTCGGGCGCAAGGCGGGTGCCGGCTTTTATCGGCACTGAGGTGGGTCAGTACTGACGTGTATCGGTGATCACTTGGACCACTGTTGGGACGCCTTGCCCGGCTCGCATGTGGTGGCCGATACTCCGCCGCCGTAGGACAGGTCCAGGCAGCCGCCGTTTGCGGTGCTTTTCAGGGTGCCGGTCTTGCCCCAGCGCCAGAGGCGGGCCGAGCCCTGGGTGCAGTCGCCTACGAAGACCGCCTGGCCGAGCATGTTGGCTACCAGGCAGGAGCCCGACTGTTTGTTGACCACCTTGAAGCTGTTGTTCTCCGCGCTCACCGTCTTCCACGTGGCGCTGGGGTCGCCGCACTCGCCGTCGTCCGCGGCGCCGTAGACCTGCGTCAGGCAGGCCTCGTTGTCGGCGTTCTTCAGGCGGAAGGGGCCTGAAGTGGGGGTGGTGGGGGTGTCTCCGTCGCCGTTCCCGCCGTCCCCACCGTTTCCGCCGTTGCCTGTGCCTGTGTTGGGGGAGTCGGCGTCAGGGGTCGAGCGTGGGGGGCTTCTCTTGTCGTCGGTCTTGCTCGGGGGCGAGTCGTCGGGCCGTGCTTCGTCGGCTTTTGGCTTGTCGTTCCCCTTCTTCTTGGCTTTGGGCTCGTCTTCGTTTTTTTTGTTCTCGGTCCTTCTCTTTTCGCCTTTCCGAAGGCTTCTCCGAGGTCTCCTGGCCGGGTGTCGGGGCCGTTGCCGTCGCGGAGGGGGTCGAGCCTGCCGCGCGGTCCGGGGCGTTGACGTACGGGAGGTTCTGGATGGCCAGAGTCGTGCCCGTGGCGATCACCACCGGGACCACGGCCAGCAGGACGCGGGTGCGGCGGCGGCGTTCCGGGCGGGGTGGTGGAGTGGGGGCGGCGTCCGGGGTGGTTTCTTCGAGGGGCCGCTCCGTCGGCTCCGGTGGGGTCCTCGCCGCGAAGGCCGCGCGGCCCGCCAGGCGGTCGGTGACCGGGGCCGGCCAGGTGGGCGGGGCGGTGGGGCCGTGCTGCGCGGCCAGGGTGAGCAGTTCTGCTGCCGTGGGGCGGCCCTCGGGGTCCTTGTCCAGGCAGGTGTTGATGATGTCGGCCAGGTGCGGGTCCAGCGCGCGCAGTGGGGTCAGGTCGGGGGTGTCGTGGACGATGCGGTACAGCGGGCTGCCCTCGGCGCCGTCCTTGAACGGCCAGCGGCCGCACGCCGAGTAGGCGACCAGCAGGCCCAGCGTGAAGATGTCGGACGCGCCGGTCAACCGCCGCTTGCCCGAAGCCTGTTCGGGCGACATGTACGCCGGCGTGCCGACGATCAGGCCGGTCTGGGTCAGCTGGCTCTGCTCGGCGGCGCGGGCGATGCCGAAGTCGATGAGGGTGACGCCGTCGAGGGTCAGCATGACGTTCGACGGCTTGAGGTCCCGGTGCACCATGTCCAGGGCGTGGACCGACTCCAGGCCCGCGGCCACCTCTCGCAGGAGCCGCCACAGGGCGTCGGCCGGTAATGGCGCCCCGTGCGGTTCGATGGCCTCGGCCAGGGTGATCCCGGGGACGTACGCGGTGGCGAACCACGGCGGTTCGGCGGCGCGGTCGCTCGCGAGGAGTGGGGCGGTGGCCTCGGTCGGCAGGCGCGCGAGGTTGTCCATCTCCTGCCCGAAGCGGCGCAAGAACCCCTCGTCCTCGGCGACGACGGACGCCAGCATCTGCTTGACCGCGGCGTACCGCCCGTCGACGACGCCGAGGTACACCCGCCCCATGCCGCCGACCCCGAGCCGCCCCACCAGCGGGATCGAACCGATCTGCCGCGGATCGCGCTCGCGCAGCGGTTCGGCGCCGCTGCCCGTGAGGTCGGCGTCCTTGCGCCTGCCCCGTCCACCGTCTCCCCGTTCACCGGCCGTCGGCCGGACCCGTGCCGTTCCCGTGCGCACCCCCGTCCGCACGGACGGACACCGGCCCGGGCCGCGGACCGGTGACCAGTGTGGACCATCGGTCCTCATGGGTGGAAGATCTTTCTAGAAAACCTTTCCACTTCCCGTACGCTCCCTTCCCCTCCCCGGGAGCGGAGGCGCCCGGTCCGCCCTCGTGGTCCCGGGGTCTACGCTGGTGAGCACCATGAGCCCCAAGCAACGACGTGGCGTGGAGACCGCCGAGCGCCTCCTGGACGCCGCCCTCCAGGTGTACGCCGACGCGGGGGAGCAGGGCGTCACCGTCGGCGCCCTCACCCGGGCCAGCGGGGTCAGCCTCGGCAGTCTCTACCACCACTTCGGCAGCGTCGACGGTCTGATGAACGCCCTGCTGCTGCGCTGGCTCGAACGTCTCCTCGGTGAACTGGCCGCGGGCGTCGCGCGTTCGCGTACGGCGCGGGGCGGCGTCCGTGCGCTCGTACAGACGTATCTGACGTTCGTCCAGGAGCATCCGGACGCCTCCCGGCTGCTGCACTCCTCCTATGCCGACCGGGTCGGCATGGCCCACGCCAAGCAGCTCCGCGACGCCCAGGAGGCCCGGCTGTCGCCGCTGACCGAGTGGGTGCGCCGGCACGTGGAGTCGGGCGAGATCGCCCCGCTGGACGTGCCCGTGGTCGAGGCGCTCGTCATGGGGCCGATCGTCGCGACCGCGCGCCGTCGGCTCTCCGGCCTGGACGACGTCGACCTCGGGCACGCCGCGCGCGTCCTGCCGGAGCGGATCTGGCGGTCCCTCACGCCCTGAGGCGGGCGGGCAGGAGGCTTCTGTGGGGTGCATGAGACGCGCCGCTGCCGGGGACCTCTTCGTCCATGGTGGAAAAGGTGGACGTGGTGGAAAAGGGCGAGCAGGACGAGCAGGACGAGCAGGACGAGACAGCTGACGAAGTCGCCGCGCGGTACGGGTTGCGGCCTCTGCCGGTCGAGGGCGGGCGGTTCCGCCAGACCTGGGCCGGGCCGCCCGACGCCGCGGGCCGCCCCGCCGGCACGGCCATCCTCGTGCTCCTGACCACCGCCCCCGGGGACTTCTCCGCCCTGCACCGCCTGCCCACCGACGAGGTCTGGCACTTCTACGAGGGCGACGCCCTGGAACTGCTGCTCCTGGCACCCGACGGCACGGACCGCCTGGCCGTGCTGGGGCAGGCCGGATGCGTACAGCTCGTCGTCCCCGCGGGACCTGGATGGGGGCGCGCGTGGCACCCGGCCCGGCCGACGGCCGACGGCGGCGGTACGGGTGGTCACTGTTCGGTACGACGATGGCGCCGGGGTTCCTGCCCCAGGACTACGAAGGCGGGGACCCGGAGGAGTTGGCCGCGCGGTATCCGGGGCGGGCACGGGTCATCCGGGAGCTGTGCAGGCCGGGGGAGCCGGTGCGGATGGGGAGAGAAGGGGCGGAGGGTGTCTTCGGTGCGTGACGGGGTGGAGGGCGGGGCGAGGCGGTGCGTGACGGGGTGACGGTTCGAAGCGAGGCGGTGCGTGACGGGGTGGCGGGTCGGGGCGAGGCGGAGGTTCACGGCGAGGCCGGGCCTTCGTGGGCCCGGAGCGTGAGCGTGCCGGCGTGGCGGGACGCCTGTCTGCCGCGGCTCGGACGGGCGCGTCGCTCTCGTCACCGGGGCCAGCGGCGGGATCGGCGCCGGGATCGCCCGGCGGTTCGCGCAGGCCGGGGCTGCGGTCGTGGTGCACTTCCGGCGGGGCGAGACGCGGGCCCGGGAACTGGTCGAGCGGATCGAGGCGGCCGGCGGTGACGCGGTCGCCCTGTCGGCGGACCTGACCCGGGAGGAAGAGTGCCACCGCCTCGTCGAGGCCGCGTACGCCTGGCGGGGCCGGCTGGACGCCCTGGTCAACAACGCCGGAATCCAGCCTCTGCGGGACCTCGCGGACATGACGGCCGACGAGTGGCGCCGCCTCTCCGAGGCCAACGTGACCAGCGCCTTCTGCTGCACCCAGGCCGCCGCGGACCTCATGGCCCGGCAGGACGGCGGCGGCACGGTCACGCACATCGCGTCCATCGAGGGCTCGCACCCCGCCCCCGGCCACGCGCACTACAGCGCCTCCAAGGCCGCCCTGATCATGTTCGCCCGCTCGGCGGCCCTGGAGTACGGGCCGCGCGGCATCCGCGTCAACAGCGTCTCGCCCGGCCTCGTCGACCGGCCGGGCCTCGCCGAGGAGTGGCCGCAGGGTGTGGAGCGGTGGGGCCGGGCGGCGCCGCTCGGGCGGCTCGGACGGCCCGAGGACATCGGCAACGCCTGCGTGTTCCTCGCCTCGGACGCCGCGTCCTGGATCACGGGTACGGACCTGGTGGTGGACGGCGGGGTGGGCGCGCGCCCCACCTGGTGACGCCGTCCATCTGCCGAAGCCCTCCATCTGCCGAAGCCCTCCATCTGGCGAAGCCCTGCATCTGGCGAAGCCGTCCGCCTGGTGGAGCCGTTCGCCTGACGACGCCGTTCACCTGATGACGCCGTCCACCCGGCGAGGCCGTTCACCTGGCGAAACCGTCCATTTGGTGAACCCGTCCACCTAGCAAACCCCGCCCCGCCGGTCTCAGCGGTCCAGGTACGCCAGGACCGCCAGCACCCGGCGGTTGTCCGTGTCCGAGGGCGGCAGTCCGAGCTTCGGGAAGATGTTGCCGATGTGCTTGGCGACGGCCTTCTCCGAGATGAACAGCGTCTCCGCGATGCCCGCGTTGGAGCGGCCCTGCGCCAGGCACTCCAGGACCTCCCGTTCGCGTGCCGTGAGGGTCGCCATGGCGGTGTCCCGGGCCTTGCGGACCAGGAGCTGGGAGACCACCTCGGGGTCCATGGCCGTGCCGCCCGCGGCGACCCGCTCGATCGTCGCGATGAACTGGGCGCCGTTGGAGACCCGGTCCTTGAGCGCGTAGCCGACCCCTTCGGAGCCGGTGGCCAGCAGCTCATGGGCGTAGAGCGGTTCCACGTACTGGGAGAGCAGCAGCACCGGCAGGCCGGGCTGCCGGGTGCGCGCCTCGACCGCGGCGCGCAGGCCCTCGTCGCTGAAACCGGGCGGGAGCCGACGTCGACGACCGCGACGTCCGGCCGCAGGTCCGTGAGCGCGGTGAGCAGCTCCGGGCCGTTGTCGACGGCCGCGGCGACCTCGTGCCCGAAGGCGGTCAGGAGGCGGACGAGGCCGTCCCTCAGGAGGAAGTGGTCTTCGGCGAGGACAACGCGCACGGCACCTCCATCGTCACCATCGTCGGGCCGCCGGGCGGGCTGCTCACGGCGAGGACGCCGTCGAAGGTCGCCAGGCGCTGTTCGATGCCACGCAGTCCTGAGCCGCGCGCCGGGTCGGCGCCGCCGCGGCCGTCGTCCGTGACGGTGACGCACAGCGCCCCGTCACCGCTTCCGGGGCCGCCGTTCTCGTACCGGATGTCGATCCAGGCCCGTTCGGCCGTCGCGTGCTTGACGGCGTTGGCCAGGGCCTCCGAGACCGCGAAGTAGACGGCGGACTCCACCGGAGTCTCGGGCCGCGCGGGCAGGTCGGTGGTGACCTCGGTCCTGAGCGGGCTGATCAGCGCCAACGACCGGACGGCGTCGGCGAGTCCGCGGTCGGCGAGGATCGGCGGGTGGATGCCGCGGACCAGGTCGCGCAGTTCCTGGAGGGCCTTCGCGGAGTTCTCGCGGGCCTCGGCGAGCAGGGCGCGGACGGCGGCGGGGTTCGACTCCAGGAGATGTTCGGCGGCGTCGAGCGTCATGCCCATCGCCACCAGCCGGACCTGCGCGCCGTCGTGCAGGTCGCGTTCGATGCGCCGGATCTCGGACATCTGGGTGTCGACGGCGGCGGAACGGGTCGTGGTGAGGTGGTCGATGCGGTCGGCCATCTTCGCCATTTCCGCGCGCAGTTCGCTCTCGCTCGGGGTGAGCATCGCCCGTAGGCAACGCTCATGGAGCCGGACGGCGCGCGGCGCGGCCCAGAAGTACGCGAGCGGGAACTGGAGGACGCCGAGGAGCCCGGCGAGGGCGGCCGTCGGCCAGTTCTGGACCGGGACGAACAGGTACCAGACGCTGCCCCACTCCTGGGAGAGCCGCACCCCGTACACCGCTGTGACCAGGCCCCATATGCCGCTGAGTACGAGGGCGAGGGGCCCGAAGGCGATCATTCCGCCGACGTACGGGTCGAGGCCCGCCCACCGCCAGTCCCGCCAGACCTGCCCCTCCTTGCCCGCCAACTGGGCGCGCAGGGCGAGACCTTGGCCGGTCGCGGGCAGTTCGCGGTACGGGGCGGGGAACTCCCTGCCCGACCACTCCTCGGCCAGGCGGCGCTGCCGGTCGGCGAGCTTCCGTACGCTCCGCACGGGGCCCGGCAGCAGCCTGGCGTTCGGGCCGCCCGCGACGAAGACGTGGGCGTGGGCCATCCAGAGGGAGAGCGCGAACGCCCGCAGGGACAGGCCCCACAGGAGCAGGGAGCGGGTGAAGGCGTCGCGGTTGCCGTGCGGGCCGCTTCGCGCGGTCCGCCGTTCTGTGGGCACGGTCGTCACGGTTGTCCCCCTAGGTCTGTGAACTGCGGGTTTCATGCGGTCCGCGGGTTCATTATGGGGCGGCGACCGGCCGGGAGTCGGTGGAGAAAACTCCCCTATTCCGGAGGTGCGGGGGTGGGGACAGGGGCAGGCGTGGGGGCAGGCGTGGGCGTGGATACGGGTGTCGGGAGGCGGTTCAGCCAGGTGCGGACCGCGGCGTTGAACTCGGCGGGGCGTTCCAGGTTCGGCAGGTGTGCGGCGGCGACGACGCACAGCGCGGAGTCGGGGAGCGCGGCGTGCATGGCCTCGGCGTCGGAGACCGGCGTGTACGTGTCGTCGCGGCCCACGACCACGAGGGACGGCACGGCGACGCGGGTCAGCATCGCGCGGTAGTCGGGGCGTTCGGCCCGGCCGCGCAGGGCGGCGGCGGCTCCCTCGGGCGGGGCGGCCAGCATCATGCGGTGGACGTACGCGGACGCCTCCGTGTTGTACGGGGCCACCATCTTGTCCCGCACCTCGTCCGCGTACCCCTGCATGCCCTCGGCAAGGAGCCGGTCCGCTTGGGCGTTGCGGGCGGCCTTGCCCTCGGGGGTCTCGGCCGCCGGGAAGGTGTCGGCGAGGAGGAGGCCCGTGAGGCGCTCCGGGAACAGGCGGTGGCACTCCATGACGAGCTGCCCGCCCATCGAGAGGCCGCCGAGGGCGAACTCCCGTGCGCCCAGGTGGTCCAGGAGCGCGGCGACGTCCTCGGCGAAGGTGGCGAAGTCCGTGGTGCCGGGGACGACGGTCGAGTCGCCGTAGCCGCGGAGGTCCGGGGTGATGACGCGGTGCGTCCCGGCGAACGCCTCGCGCTGCGGGGCCCACATGGAGCGGTCGAAGGGGTGGCCGTGGAGGAGGACGAGGACGGGGTGCGGGCCGGTGGAGGGGGTGGCTGAGGGGTCGGCGGAGGGGCGGGTTTCGCCGTCGCCCGTGTCGTCGTAACCGATGGTGACGCCGTTGAGCTGTGCGGTTGCCATGGGGGGAGGCTAGGCGTGCCCAACTGCCTGGTGCAATAAGCTCTTTGCTCTCGGTGCAATGTCGGTGTCACTGCCGGTGTCAATGCCGATGTCAATGCCGATGTCCGTGGCGGTGGGACGGGATGGGGTGGGTGGCGGGTGGCGGAGCTGGGGAAGCGGCAGCGGAAGCGGAAAGACTTCCGGGAGGTGGCCGATGAGGTGGCCCGGGAGATCGAGGCGGGGAGGCTGCGGGGCGGCGAGCGGCTGCCGACGCAGCGGGCCTTCGCGCGGCGGCGGGGGATCGCCGGCTCCACCGCCATCCGTGTGTACGGGGAGCTGGCGCGGCGGGGCCTGGTCGTCGGGGAGGTGGGGCGCGGCACGTTCGTCAGGGCCGCGGCGCCGCATCCTGGCGGGGCGGCGCTGACGGAGGGGGCGCCGCCCCGGCCGTCGGGCTTCGGGCCGCCGGGGCTCCGGGCGCCGGATGCCGTGCAGGGGGCGGCCGTGGTCAACCTCGAACTCAACTACCCGGTGGTGGAGGGGCAGTCGGCGCTCATGGCTCGCGCCCTCGGGCCCCTCGCCCGGCCCGATGTCCTCCTGGAGGCCACCCGGACGGTCGCGCCGGACGGCACCCCCGAGGCGCGCGAAGCCGCGGCCACGGTGCTCAGCACGCGGCGGATGGCGCCCGGACCCCGGGCAGCTGCTCTTCGCCGGGAACAGCCGGCAGGGCATCGCCGCCGCTCTCTCCTCGCTCGTCCGCCCCGGGGGCCGCGTGGGCGTCGAGGAAGTCACGTATCCGCTGGTGAGAGCCATCGCCGAGCAGCTCGGCGTGCGGCTTGTGCCGATCGCCGTCGACGAGCAGGGCATGCTGCCGGACGCGCTCGCCGCCGCGCACCGGAGCGCCTCGCTCGCCGCTGTCTACGTACAGCCGACGTTGCAGAATCCGCTGTCGGTCACGGCGGGTGCGGGGCGGCGTGCTCAATTGGCCGCCGTCATACGGGACATGGGGTGCCATGTCGTCGAGGACGGTACGTGGGGCTTCCTTGCGGAGGATGCCCCCGCGCCGCTCGCCGCGCTGCTGCCCGAGCGGGTCGTCTTCGTCGACAGCCTGTCCAAGCGGGTCGCCCCCGGTCTCACCCTCGGCATGCTCGCCGCCCCGCCCGGCCACCTGGACGCCCTCGCGCGCAGCCTGCGGTCCGGGGGCTGGACGGCGGGGGGTTTCGCCCTGGAGGCGGCCGTGCGGTGGGTCGGCGACGGAACCGTGGAGACGTTGGTCGCCGCCAAGCGGGCCGATGTGCGGGTGCGGCACGAGATCGTGCGGGAGCGGTTGATCGGGGCGGGGGTGAAGGGGAGGTTCCGTACCGATCCACGCTCGTATTACTGCTGGTGGGAGCTGCCGCCGCCCTGGCGTGCGGAGACGTTCGTGGCGGCGGCGGCCGCGCGCGGCATCGCCGTGACACCTGGCCCGGCCTTCGCGGCCCGATGGGCGGCGCGCGGGCAGGCGGTACGGATCGGCGTCGCCGTCCCTCGGACGAGTCGCTCGCGGTGGGCGCTGGACACGTTGGTCGATGTTGCGGTGGCGCGGGGCGGCTAGGTGCCGAGGGCGGGGAGGGGCGGCGGCAGGGGTGGGACCGGGGCGAGGCCGGGGCCGGGGGCCGGGAAAGCGTAGAGGCCACTTATCAGGATTCTGTCAGGCAGTTGTCCGGATGAGGTTTCCCTCGCCTGAAGACGGCAGGGCGTGCCTATCCTCGACGCCATGTGCGCTTTTGTCCTGGTCGCGGAGGACGACGAGAAACAGGCCGAGTTGGTCCGCCGCTACCTGGAGCGCGAGGGCCACGCGGTCGCCGTCGTCCACGACGGGTCCGCCGCCCTCCGCGAGGTCCGGCGCAGGCCCCCGGACCTGCTGATCCTGGACGTGATGATGCCGGGGGCCGACGGCCTGGAGGTCACGCGGCTGCTGCGGGACGCGGGCGGGCCGGCGGAACTCGTCCGGCTGCCGATCCTGATGCTGACGGCACGCTCCACCGAGGACGACCTCCTCGCGGGCCTCGACCTGGGCGCCGACGACTACCTCACCAAGCCGTACAGCCCCCGCGAGCTGATGGCCCGCGTACGGACGCTGCTGCGGCGCGCGGGCGGCATCCACGCGCCGCTGCCGGAGGCGGGCCGGGGGGTGCTGCGGGTGGGCGGCCTGGTGGTCGACCCGGTGCGGCACGAGGTGACGGTCGACGGGCGGCAAGTCGACTGCACGCCGGGCGAGTTCGACCTGCTCACCGCGCTCGCCGAGGAGCCGGGCCGGGTCTTCACCCGGCCGCAGCTCCTCGACCGGGTCCACGGCTCGTCGGGTTACATATCGGTGCGGACGGTGGACGTGCACGTGCTCAACCTACGCAAGAAGATCGAGACGGAGCGCGGCGGCCGAGGCGGTTGGTGACGGTATTCGGGGTGGGGTACAAGCTGACGGCTGGGG
>RBWT01000368.1 GCA_004010275.1 Streptomyces huasconensis | reverse complement strand
CCCGGGCCGGCCGCACGCCCCGTACGCGGTGGCGATGATCACGGGCCTCGCGGCGCTGCTGCACCGGTTCTCGTCCGCTCCCCCGCTGCTCTCCCTGGACCGCATCGACGTCCTGGTGCCCCGCACCCGGCGGCTGCGTTCCGCCGGGTTCGTGCGCTCGGTGCGCGGGGTCGGCTGCCGGCGCCCGAGCAGATCACGGGGCTTCCGGTGGCTCCGGTGCCGCGCGCTCTGGCCGACGCGGTGGCGCAGCTCGCCGACGCGGGCACGGTGCGTCTGCTGCTCAGCGAGGCGGTGCGCGGCGGGCACTGCGAACCGGCGGCTGTGGTCCGGGAGTTGAGCGGCGCCCGGCTGCTGAACCTGCCGCATGTCGTGGACGCCGTGGACTCGCTGCTCGCGGAGGGGCGGGCCATCGCGGAGGACCGGCTGTACCGACTGGTCGCCGAGCACGGCCTCCCGGACCCGGTGTGGAACGTCGATCTGCGGCTGCCCGGCGGCCCGCACCTCGGCGGCGTCGACGCCTACTGGCCCGACCACGCCGTCGCCGTGGAGCTCGACACCCGCGCGCCGCGGCAGGCGCCGTCCCAGGGCGACGACTCGCTGTGGTCCGAGTGCGCCCGCAGGCGAGAGCACTTGGAGCGGCTCGGCATCACCGTCGTCCACCTCACCCCGAAGAAGCTCCGGGACACGCCGGAGCAGCAGGCGACCGTCCTGCGGACCGCGCTGATGGCGTCGACGGACCGTGACCCGGCGGCGTATGTCATGGTGCTGCCCCGTTAGCGCGCGGCGGCGCGACGACGGTGGCAGTGACGGTGACGGTGCCCGCCGGCGGTTCAGCCTTTGCGCAGCACCAGTTCCGTGTTCCGGTCCTCCGCCTCGCCGCCCAGCGCGGGCTTCGCGCCCGGGGCGTTGAAGGACAGCTCGCGGTAGAGCGCGGCCAGGCCGGTCTGGGAGAGGTCGGTGAAGTCCGTGCGGTGCGGGGCGGCGGACTCGATGAGCGTGGTGAACAGGGAGATGGTGCCGTCGTGGTTGTCGCTCAGCTCCACGACCCGCGCGAGCTGCGGGAAGTCGACGTGGGAGGCGGTGGAGACCTCCCAGAAGGAGCCGTGCGGCGTGCGGTGGGGGGTGATCGCGTTCTTGTGGCTGTGGCCGTTGACCCAGGCGACGACGGACCGGTGACGGCCGAGCAGCGCGAGGATCTCCTCGCCGCCGTGCCGGGCCTCGCCGGGGCGTGCCGGGTCGTGGCGGAGGTTGCGCATGGTGCGGCTGGTGTGGTGGCTGAAGACGATGACGTACGAGGGTCCGCCGTCGCGCCGTTCGTTGGCGGTCAGCTCACGCTCCAGCCAGCGCAGCTGGGCGGTGCCGAGCGAGCCCTCGTAGTGGCCGCCGGGGTCGGTGGTGTCGAGGCTGATGCCGAGCACGTCGTCGCTGATGCGAAAGGAGTAGTACTGGGTGGCGGAGGCAAGGTTCTCCTCGGTGTAGCCGTGGCCGACGGGCCCGGCGCCCTTGTGGGCGGGGTCCAGGTGCGCCTCGACGTACTCGGCGGGGGTGAAGGGCGCCCGTGACGCGTCCGGCGTCACGGACCGCATGCGCCGCGCCTCGCTCTTGAGCAGCTCCTTGAAGTGGGCGCCCTTGGGGTCGCGCCCCTTCTTCACGGCCTTCCACAGGGCGGCGCCGCGCGTCTCGTCGAGGGACATCAGCTTCTTGCCGCCGACGGCGAACTCGGTGAAGTACGAGTCCTTCGGGGCCCAGCAGCCGCCGGGCAGCGCGTCGTGGTTGCCGACCGTGGAGTACCACGGCAGGCCGAGGCCCGGGCTGTTGACCTCGCGGACGGCCGCGTCGAGGAAGCCGTGCAGGCGCGGGAAGCCGAGCGCCTTGTCGGCGTCGCGCAGGGCGTCGTCCGGGTGCCAGTACAGCTTGAGGCCGCTGTCCTGCACGCCTTCGTAGCGGCGCGGGTCGCCGGTGTTGGGGGTGATGCGGCCGCCGCTCATGACCTTGAGGTACCAGTCCAGTTCGGCGCGGGAGTTGTTGTCGGTGTTGTCGCCGGTGGTGACGACGCAGTGCAGGGGCGCGCCGGTGGCGGGTGCGCCGCGCAGGGCGTTGACGCGCTCGACGAGGGAGACCGCGCCGGCCACCGAGAGGGACTCGTGGGGCCGCCAGGCGCTGGCCGTCTGCGCGCGCAGGTACTCGTACCGCAGGGGGTGTTGTACGTCGACGAGGTGCAGGTCGGTGAATTGCACGAAGGCGGCGAGCGCGGTCCTGCGCCGCTCCCGCCCCGGCTGCGCGCCGCGAGGTCGCCGCGTACGACGCGCGGCCAGGCGGGGCCGTCGCCGAGGCGCCGGTAGCCGGAGGTGCCGTGCGGGGCGGCGACGGTGCGGAGGGTGGTGCCGTTCTTGTACGGCATGAGGGGCGCGGCGGGCGCCGGCCGGGAGCGGGGCACGGTGGCGTGGCCCGCGGGGGCGGCGCTGCCGGAGCCGGCGCCGGGGCCCAGCGCGTAGCCGATCCCGGCGGAGAGGGTGACCGCGCCGGCGGCGGCGAGGACGGAGCGGCGGTCGAGGCGGACCGTGGCGGGTGCGGTGGCGACAGAGCGTATGCGCGGCATGCGCGGTCTCCCCGGGTGCGAACGCGTCGACAGTGGTCGCGGGGGCCCGGGGCCGGGTGCGGCCCGTGAACTTCCCGCTCTTACTGGATCGTTGGCATCGGGGGTGACCTGTGTGTGAACGAGACCGCAACGAGCGGCGCCGATCACCGTACGTGGATCACGGGGTACCCGGCGCGGTCACGCACCTCTTCCCCGGCGTAGAGGAAGCGGTCACTCCATGTTCACCTTCCGGGGAAGGGGAGGCCGCGTCGGGGGCTCACCGGCCCGGGTCGGCGGGGTGGTCGAGGTGTCCGTTCCGGGGGCGGGCGCGCCACAGTTCGAGGCCGATGTCGACGAGTCCGACGCGGTCGAGGTCCGCGACGGACTCCAGGGGGTGCCAGGCCGCGAGGTCGGTGGAACCGTCGGTCTCGTGGCGCAGTTCGCCGCCGGTGACCCGGCCCTCGTACACGATGCGCAGCCCGTGGAAGTCGGCGACGGCGCCGAGCCTGCGCGGGTAGCGGCGGCGCAGGGAGTCGACGCCGAGGAGGGTCACCGGTTCGACGACGTAGCCGGTCTCCTCGTCGGCCTCGCGGATCACGGTGTCGTAGGGGTCCTCGCCGTGGTCCATGCCGCCGCCGGGCAGCGTCCAGCGTTTGCTGCCGTCGCCCGCCACCCAGCGGGCGAGCAGTACCTGTCCGTCGCGTACGCATACGGCGTAGGCCGCCACCCTGAGTTCCTTGTGCACGGACCGACGCTAGTCGCCTCCGGCTGGGTTGGCAGGGGAGTACGCAGGGTCGGACGCGCGGCTGGGGTGGGGGTTGGG
>RBWT01000367.1 GCA_004010275.1 Streptomyces huasconensis | reverse complement strand
GTTGAACACGGATGTGTCGGTGATCCTGGGGCAGCAGGCGCCGCGGCGGGGGATGGCCCAAGGGGACCGGGCCGCGCTGCGGCAACTGTCCGACGCCGTGCACGGAAGCGCCCTCGGCGAGTGGGAGGGCATCGACGAACCCAGCACCACCGGCGAGTTGAGCCAGGCCCGCGACCGGGCGTGGGAGGCCTACTGGGCGAGCGATACGGCGGGGGTCAGCGCCTACGCCTCGAAGGTGCTCATGGAAGGGCAGGTCAGGTACGCCGGCTCCACCGGCGCCGAGCGGGAGCGGCTCGGAGCCGTGCTGGCGAGCACGTACCGCGTGGCCGCGTCCTGCTCGAACGGGTTCGGACAGCGTGACCTCGCGTTGAGCGCGCTCACGTCGGCGAAGTGGCTCGCGAAGGACGTCGGCGACCCCGTGCTGTCGGCCCTCCTGGAGTCCACGCTGTCGTGGGTCCACCTGCGTGGCGCCAAGTTGCCGCGTGCCGTGGCCGTGGCCGAGCGGGCGGCACGGGCGATCGAACCGTCGTCCAGCGGCGGGTCGCGCCCCCAACTGCTGGCGTACGGACGGCTGATGATCTCGGCGGCCGTGGCGGCGTCGAGACGCGAGGACGAGAGCGCGGCCGACGACTACCTCTCCCAGGCGCACGCCGCGGCGGCGAGGCTCGGCCGTGACGAGAAGCTGTACGGCACCAGCTTCGGGCCGACGGCGGCGAAGACGGAGGCCGTCGGCGTCCACGTGGCGCTGAAGAACTACGGACGCGCCCTCACGCTCGCCGCGCACCCCGACATGAAGAAGCTCCCGCAGACCATGTCGAAGGTGGCCCGCAACCGCTACAAACTGGACGTCGCTCTCGCGCAGTGCGCGGCCGGGCTGCACGACCGTGCGGCGGAGACGCTGATCGAGGTGGGCCTCGACGCCCCGGAGTGGGTCAAGCACCAGGCCCTGCCGGGCGTCATCGGCAAGCGCCTCGCCAAGGTGTCCACGGCACGCGTGCGGCACATCAGCGAACTGATCGGCGTGCCGCTGATCGCGTAGGTCGGACGGAGCGTACGAGCGGGGGTGCTTCTTCGACACGCTTTACGACGGGTTGCCGCGCTGGACCTACCCTCGGAGGAGGGCAATCCGGAGCGAACGCACTGGGGTGATCGTGAGCAGCTGGGCGGATCTGACGAACGGCAAGCGCATCGAGCATCTGCGGGGCTGCGATCTCACCCAGCAGGGTCTCGCGGAGGCGGCGGGGCTTTCCCTGGCGCTGGTGCAGAAGGCGGAGCAGGATCGGGGGGAGTTGTCGATCGGCTCGCTGCTGAAGCTGGCGCACGCGTTGAACACGGATGTGTCGGTGATCCTGGGGCAGCAGGCGCCGCGGCGGGGGATGAGCCAGGGCACGCGAGCCGCCCTGCGGCGGCTCTCCGACGCGGTGCACGACAGTGCCCCCGGTGACTGGGACGGCCTCGGGGACCCGAGCACGCTTTCCGAGCTGTCGCGCGTGCAGGAGCGGGTGAGCGCCGCCTACTGGCGGGGCGACTTCGTGGAGGTGAGTGAACTCCTCGCCAGGGTCCTCCTCGAAGGGACCGCCCGGTTCGGGCAGGCGACGGGGTACGAACGCGAACAGCTCGCCGCGGTCCTCACCAGCGCCTACCAGTTCGCCTCTTCGAGCGCGATGCTCCTCGGCCAGCGGGATCTCGCCTTCAGCGCGCTCACCTCCGCGCGGCACATCGAGGCGAGCGCCGGGGACGCCGTACTGGCCGCGATCACCCAATCCACCCTCTCCTGGCTGCACCTTCGGAGTGCCAAGGTCCCCCAGGCCGTTGGCGTCGCGGAGCGTGCCGCACTGCGCATCGAGCCGTCGTTCAGCAGGTCCCCACGGCCCCAACTCGTGGCGTACGGACGTCTGATGATCAGCGCTGCGGTGGCCGCGTCCCGGCGGGGGGACGGCGCATCGGCGGACGACTACCTGTCGCAGGCCCACGCGGCTGCGGCTCGGCTCGGCCGGGACGGGACCGTGTACGGCACGCACTTCGGGCCGACCACCGCGAACACCGAGGCGGTCGGTATCGCCGTCGCCCTGGGGAACCACGGAAAAGCCCTCCAACTGGCCGGGCGTACCGAGTTGCCCGCGTCCATGCCGAAACTCGCCCGCAACCGCTACAAACTGGACGTCGCTCTCGCGCAGTGCGCGGCCGGGTTGCACGACCGTGCGGCGGAGACGCTGATCGAGGTGGGCCTCGACGCCCCGGAGTGGGTCAAGCACCAGGCCCTGCCGGGCGTCATCGGCAAGCGCCTCGCCAAGGTGTCCACGGCACGCGTGCGGCACATCAGCGAACTGATCGGCGTGCCGCTGATCGCGTAGGTCGGACGGAGCGTACGAGCGGGGGCCGGGGGACCTCGGCCACCCCTATGGCTCATCTCTTCACCGCGGGTGATCAGTTGGGCACGATGAGTGCATGGTCAGTCCCGGATATGAACCGCAGCAGAGCAGTGACCGCACCGGCCGGACCGGGGGCGATCGGAGACGGCGACGGGCGCTGGCGGACGCGGCGGCGGGCATCGTGCCGGACGTACCGCAGGTGTCGGAGGGGTACGGGCGGATCGAACGGTTCCGCTGTGTGATCTACGTGTGCGGTGCCCCGCAGGCGGACATCGCGGGGCCCCGCCAGGAGTGCACGGAGTACGCCGAGGCGTTCGGGTGGGAGATCGCCGAGGTGATCGAGGAACGCGCGGGGCTGCTGCCGCCGCAGGGGAGGGACGGGTTGGAGCGCGCCCTGTGGCGCGTGCGGCGCGGGGAGGCGGGGGCGGTGCTCACGGCGTGCCGTTCGATGATCTCCTCCGTCCGGCAGGAGTACGAAGAGCTGGCGGGCGAGATCGAGAAGGCCGGGGGTTTCCTCCACGTCGCGGGCGGGCCGCGCGCCGAGCGGCCGATGACGTGATCTTCGCCCCGGCCGTGGCGCGTCAGTGGCGAGACGCGTGGCCGCTCGCTCGCGGACGACGACGGGAACCGGTGGCTGACCGGTTCCTGCTGGCTGTACTGCCGACGCCGGGACGTGCGCGTGCTGTGGATCGGCTCGGTGACCACGCCCGGCGCGACGGGCGACGTGTACGGCTGCGGCCCGTGCGTCGCGGAACTCGCCCACATGGCACGTGTTCAGGCCCATGGCAGGGATCGGGGACGGGGCTGGGGCCGCCGGTAGGGGCGGGGGTGACCGGCGGTCCGCCCCGCGCGGTTCGTCCTGCGCTGCCGTGCGCGGCGGGGTCGTCAGGATGGCGTGTGACGGGTGCCCGCGTTCGGGTCCATGGCAGGGGTCGGGGAGGGCGTGGTGAACTCCGGTCCTTCTCGCGCGCCTCGTCGTGCGCTGCCGTACGCGGCGAGGGCGCCAGGAAGGTGCGTGACGGGTGCTCGCGTTCAGGTTCATGGCAG
>RBWT01000366.1 GCA_004010275.1 Streptomyces huasconensis | reverse complement strand
GACGGCGCGGACTCCTCCCCCGCCGCCCGGCGCCCCGCGGCACGCCCGCCCCGAAGGTCTTGATGCGGCAGGGTGACCGCAACGACCAGGTGCGGGCGCTCCAGGCGAGGCTCCGGCAGATCGGCTGGCTGGCGGCGAACCCTTCGGGGCTGTACGGCCCACTGACCGTCAACGCGGTCAAGGGCTTCCAGGCCAGGCGCGGCCTGCCGCCCACCGGCGCGGCGGACTCGTCACCTGGCAGCGGCTGCTGGGCATGACGCGCGTCCGACGCGGGAAGAGCTGTACGCCGGCGGCGGGATGCCGCCGGCCGCGCCGGACAAGCGGTGCATGACGGGGCGGGTGCTGTGCCTCGCCAAGAGCAGCCGGACGCTCACCTGGATGATCGACGGCAGGGTCGTGTCGACGATGGACGTGCGGTTCGGCTCGCAGTACACGCCGACGCGCGAGGGCACGTTCACGGTCTACTGGAAATCCCGTCACCATGTCTCGACGCTGTACGACACCGCGATGCCGTACGCGATGTTCTTCAGCGGCGGCCAGGCGGTGCACTACTCCGCGGACTTCGCCGTCCGGGGTTACGCCGGTGGCTCGCACGGTTGCGTGAATGTCCGGGACGAGCAGAAGATCGCGAACCTCTTCGCGCAGGTCCGGATGGGCGACCGGGTCGTCATCTACAAGTGACGTGTCCCCGGGACGTGTGACGTCTTCCCTCGGGAGACGAAAAGCGGCGTGGGCGGGATCGGGGGAACGTATCCCGCCCACGCCGGTGGCACGGAGCCGTAGGTACGGGGGGAACCCCGGCTCGTGCGCGGGCCGATGACCAGTCGGCTCACTTCTTACTGCGTCGCGCCCTCGAAAAACGTCACACCTGGCGGCCGGGCCGCGTTACGGCAGATGGGGCAGGGCGCTGTAGGAGCCGGTGTGGACCGGTTCGGGCAGGGCCGGGGGCGGGGCGGGGGCGCCGCCGGTATCGCCGCCGCCCCAGCCACCGCCCGTGTCGCCGCCGCCCGAGCCGCCGCTCTCCTCGCCGCCGTCGCCGTGGGTCGCCGTCGCCGCCGTCGCCGTTCTTGCCGCCGCCCTGGCCGTCGCCGTTGCCCTGACCGCCGCCGCCGCCCCGGCCGCCGTCCCTGCCGCCGAGGACCCGGCCGCAGAACTCCTCCAGGCGGGCGGAACCCTTGGCGGCCTCTTCGAGGTGGCGGCGGCGGTCGCCCCTCAGTTCACCGCTGCGGTAGTCGCGGCAGGCGGCGATCACCTTGCGGCGCAAGCCCTTGCCGCCGTCGCGGCGCGGGGCGCCGTCGTCGGCCGCCGCCCTGCGCGTCGTCGGTGTGGTCGCGGCCGGACGCGCGTCGGGGGGCGTGCCGTCCTCGGGGTCGTGCGGGTGCTCTTCGCCGGGCACCGTGCCCTCCTGCGGCGGCGAGCCGACAGAGCCCTCGGAGTTCTCCGCCCCGTCCGGAGACTCACCCGGCTCGCCCGTCCCGTCCGACGGGGATGCCGACGGCGCCTCCGTGGTGTCGACGGGCGACGCGGACGCGGCCGGCCTCGGCTCGTCGTGCCGGCGAACGGCGAGGGCAGTACGCCCGACCCCGCGGCCGCGCCGACGCCGCCGACCATGCAGCCCGCGAGCGCCGCGGCGAGCCCGAAGCGCACCGGGCGACCCCAGCGGCTCGGCTGCGGCCGCGCGCCGGCCCGGCTCATGCGTACGCTCTCGGCGGCGGCGGCCTCGTGCGCGGGCGTCGGCGTACGCGCCGAGCGGGGGCCTGGCTGCGGGGAGGCGGCCCTCGTGGCCTTGGCGGCCTTGGCGGCCCGGAAAGCGGCCAACGCGGCGGCCTCGCCGGGGAGTTCACCGGGGGCGGCGCCGGAGATCGCGCCCGGGGTCGCGTCCGTCTGCGCGCGCGTCGCCGAGCCGTCCCGGCGGCCAGCGCGCCGAGCGCCTGGGCGAGCCGGTCGGCCGCGCGCGTGCGTGTGGGTCAACGTCTTCGAGAGGCTCCCCGCGCAGCAGACGCTCCGCCGCGTCGCGGTCCAGCCACTTGTCCTGCTCGTCCGCCATCACATGTCCTTCTGCGTCCGCGTACGCGTTGCGTCAAACCGGCGGACGTCACCGCGCGGCCGCGCGGTTCTCTCTGGAGGGGGTACGGCGCCGAGGGCCTCCGCGGGGTCGGCGCGTCCGCGCCGAGCAGTTCGGCAGAGCCGCTTCAGGCCGCGGTGGGCCGCCGTACGGACGGCTCCGGGGCGCTTGCCGAGGGTCTGGGCGGCGCTCTTGGCGTCGAGGCCCACCACGACTCTGAGCACCACGGCCTCGGCCTGGTCCTGCGGGAGCTTGGCTATCAGCGCCATCGCCTCACCGGTGGCGAGGGACTCCATCGCCTCGCCCGCGGTGTCGGCCTCGGCCGGCTTCCCGGTCAGCTCCGACTCGTCGCCGCCTATCGCGGGGCGGCGTCCCCGCATGCGTATGTGGTCGAGGGCGCGGTGCGCACGATGCGCGCCGCCCAGCCCCGGAACCGGTCCGCGTCACCGCTGAACCGGTCCAGGTCGCGCGCGATCTGGAGCCAGGCCTCGGAGGCGACGTCCTCCGCGTCCGGGTCGGCGACCAGCGTGCGTATGTATGCCAACAGGCGCGGGTGCACAGCGCGGTACACAGTCCGGAACGCGGTCTCGTCCCCGTCCTGCGCCGCAAGCACCGCGGCGGTCAGCTCCGCGTCGTCCCCCAGCACTCTCTCAATCCTGCCACTCGGAGATCTGCGCCCGGCCCCGGCGCGAACCAGCACGCTACGGCCTTGTCCGGGCCTACGTCCATGTTTGTACAACGTGCAACTAGTGGGTGACACAGCGCGGTGTGACAGAAAACGCACGCACGGCGCTGAAGGAAGTACGGGCCGCACGCGGTTCGTACCGTGCGTCGGCCGGAGCCTCTCCTGTGGGGGGTGGCGGCTCCGGCCGTCGCCTTGGTTTCTCCCTCCCGCATCGCGCAGCTACCGTGCGGCGTGCCCGGGGTGAGAGTGGCCCTTCGCTCCACCGGCCTGGTGGCCGCCCTGCTTCGGGGACTTCGGGGGCTTCGGGGGCTTCTGCGGGTTCCCCAGCGGCTTCCGCTTCGGCTCGGCCTGTCCCTCGCGTACCGGCTTATCCGCCTTGCCAGGCCCCTTGGGCTTATCCGGGCCACCAGGCTTGATCGGCTTCTCGGGTTTATCCGGATCGCCAGGCTTGGCATGCCTGCCGGGCTTGTCCGGCTTACTGGGCCTGTCCGGCTTGCCGGGATGCTTCGGCTTGCCCTGTCCCTGTCCCTGTCCCGGCCGGTTCGGCTTCTCCGTGGGCTTCGGCTTCTCGGGTGGCTTCGGTTTGTCCTGTGAGCGGCTCGGCGCCACGCCGTTCTTGCCGCTCTCCGGGGCGGGCGGCGCGGACATGGTGTGGCCCGGGGCCGTGCTCGGACTTCCGGGGGTCCGGGGGGGACGACGGGGGACGGGC
>RBWT01000365.1 GCA_004010275.1 Streptomyces huasconensis | reverse complement strand
GCCCTCGGCAGCGGGCGGGGCGGCGGGCGGCGCTCGTGCAGCGTGGGCGCCGTCATCCGCGCGCCCCGGAGCCGCGCGCGGAGGCTCTCGCGTCGAGCCGCAGCTTCCACGGCATGACGATCGACTCCAGCTGCACCATCAGGTTCATCTTCGACTCGCCGACCGTGCGGTCCTCGAAGTGGATCGGCACCTCCATGACACCGAAGCCGCGCCGCAGGGCGCGGTACTTCATCTCGACCTGGAAGCTGTAGCCCGCGCTGTCCACGGAGGCCAGGTCGATGGCGCGCAGGGCGTCCGCGCGCCAGAGGTTGAAGCCGCCGGTGATGTCGCGGACGCGGGTGCCGAGGATGGTGCCCGCGTAGGCGTTGGCCCAGCGGGAGAGCAGCTTGCGGTGGGCGCCCCAGGCATCGGAGAGCGTGCCGCCCTGGACGTACCGGCTGCCCATGACGACGCCCGCGTCGGTGGCGAGGGCGACGCCGAGCAGCTCGGCGACCTTGGCCACGGGGTGGCTGCCGTCCGCGTCCATCTGGAGGACGTAGTGCGCGCCCTCGGCGACCGCCCGCGCCATGCCGGCCGCGTAGGCCCGGCCGAGGCCGTCCTTCTCGGTGCGGTGCAGGACGCTCATACGGGCGCTGCCGTACCGCTCGGCGAACCGCTCGGCGATCTCGCCGGTGCCGTCCGGGCTGGAGTCGTCGATGACGAGGAGGCGCAGGCCGGTGAGCGGGAGCGCCATCAGGGCCTCGGCCATGCCGGGCAGGTTCCCCGCCTCGTTGTACGTCGGCATGACGACGGTCAGCGGGGTGGCGGCCCAGGCCTCGGGCAGCCGTGCGGCGAGGTCCTGGGAGAGGTTCTCGGGGGTGTTCACGGTCATGGCTGGAGCCCTTCGGTGGTCCGCGGTCGATGGGTGGTCCGGTTACCTGCGCCTGCGCTACGGGAGATCCGATCTCCGTCGTGGATCTCCGCTGGGGATTTCCGCTGTGTTCTCGTACCTCCGTCAGACAATCTCACCCACCTTAGACCAAATGCCCGAATTGATTGGGTATGGCGAATCTCATCACCCATTCCGCGCCACAGAGGCAACCAATCAGGCCAGGAAGAACTCGGCCCGGGGTGGCCCATACCCCCACCGGGCCCGATCGGCGACACGAGCACCGCCATCGAAGACGCCGGGAAGCCCGCCCACGTTGCCCGGCCGCGCCCCCGCACCCCCGCGCGATACGCTCGCCCCGCACACGGCCATGCGACAGGGGGCGACACATGCGCGGCGCGGTTCCGAAGCCGCCGGCGGTTCCGCAGCCGCTGCGGGACGACGACCCCCGGGAGGTGGCCGGTTATCCGCTGCTCGCGCGGATCGGCGAGGGCGGCATGGGCACCGTCTACCTCTCCCACACCCGCGGCGGCCAGCCCGTCGCGCTCAAGCTGATCCGCGCCGAGTACACCCGCGGCCCGCAGGGGCCCGCCTTCCGCGAGCGCTTCGCCGCGAGGTGGCCACGGCCCGCCGCGTCTTCGGCTACCACCTCGTCCCCGTCGACGACCACGACGCGCGGCGGAACTCCCCTGGCTCGCCACCCATTACGTACCGGGCCTCCCGCTCGACGACGCCCTCAGGGACCACGGCCCGCTGCCCGTCCCCGCCGCCCTGCGGCTCGCCGCCTGCGCCGCGCACGCCCTGGCCGCCGTGCACACCGCGGGCGTCATCCACCGCGACGTGAAGCCGGGCAACATCCTGCTGGCCTCCGACGGGCCCTGGCTCCTCGACTTCGGCATCGCCCGGGCCGCGGGCGCCGCCACGATCACCACCGTGGGCCGCCTCGTGGGCACCCCCCGCCACATGTCGCCCGAGCACGCGCTGGGCCGCACGGTCACCCCCGCCTCCGACGTCTTCACCCTCGGCCTGGTCATCGCCGAGGCCGCCTGCGGCCACCACCCCTACGGCCGGGGCAACGGCCTGGCCATCGCCGCGCGCATCGCGGGCACCGACCGCGAGCCCCCGGCCCTGGAGCGACGTACCCGAACCGCTGGCGCACCATCGCCGCCACCTGCCTGGCCCCGCGCCCCGAGGACCGCCCGACGGCCGCCGAGACGGCCCGCCTCTGCGAGGCCGAGGCGGCGACCCCGCGCCCCCTGCGCGACTTCACCGGGTGGCTGCCGGCACCCGTGGCCGAGGACGTACGGCGCATCGAGGCGGCGGCGTCCCGGCCGCCGGGCGCGGGCGTGCCGCTGGCGGAGGCGGAGACGGTCCGCGCCGTGCCGCCGACGGCGCCGCTGACGGTGCGGACGACGAGTGGTCACGCCGCGCACGCCGCGGCCCCCTGAGCGACCGGAACCCGCAGGATGGCCGGGGTGCAGGGCGGCAGGGCGGCAGGGCTCATGACGGCAGGCGAAACCCCGCGCACTGAAACCCCGCACCGAAGCCCCCGCGCCGCGGCCCCGCACCGAAGTCCCCGCCCCACACGGGAACTTCCCCCCGCATAAGCGTGTCGTAAGCTCTGAACGCTTCACGCGCCGCAGGCGACGCGCATCCACCGGGGGAGGCTCCCAACCACCATGAGCAGCACCGACATCCTCGGCCCCCTGGGGCCCCAGGACCCGAGAGAGGCCGCGGGCTACCGCCTCCTCGCCAGGATCGGCGAGGGCGGCATGGGCACCGTCTACCTCTCCCACACCCGCGGCGGCCAGCCCGTCGCGCTCAAGGTGATCCGCCGCGAGTACGGCCAGGACCCCGACTTCCGGCGCCGCTTCGAGCAGGAGGTCCAGGCGGCCCGCCGCGTCCAGGGCTACCACCTCGTCCCGGTCGTGGACCACGACACGAACGGCGAACTGCCGTGGCTCGCCACCGCGTTCATCCCCGGCATCCCCCTGCACGACGCGCTCGCGGCGCACGGCCCGCTGCCGCTGCCCGCCGTCTTCCAGCTGGTCGGCTGCGCGGCCCGCGCCCTGACGGCGATCCACGCCGCGGGCGTCATTCACCGCGACCTCAAGCCCAGCAACATCCTGCTGGGCTCCACGGGCCCGTACGTCATCGACTTCGGCATCGCCCGGGCCGCCGACGCCACCCAGCTCACCCAGTCCGGCGGCCTGATCGGCACCCCGCAGTACATGTCGCCCGAGCACGCGCTCGGCGAGCGGGTCGGCCCGGCCACCGACGTCTTCTCGCTCGGCCTGATCGCGGCCGTCGCGGCCACCGGACGCCACCCCTACGGCGACGGCGGCGCCATCACCATCGCCGCGCAGATCGCGAACACCGCCCACCGCCCGCCGCAACTCACCTCGTACGACGACGAGTTGCGGCCCCTCCTGGAGCGCTGCCTCGCCGCGGACCCGGCGGACCGGATCGGCGCGGGCGAGCTGGCCGAGTGGTGCGAGCGGGCGGCCGGGCGGCCCCTGGCCCAGTTCGACGGCTGGCTCCCGCAGCCCGTCACCGCCGAGCGCACGCCGCGAGCAGCCGGCGCAGAACCCCCCCGCCGCCGAC
>RBWT01000364.1 GCA_004010275.1 Streptomyces huasconensis | reverse complement strand
GTTCGACGGGGCGGGGGTGCCGGGGGTCGGGGTGCTGCGTTTCGGGGTGCCGGGTGGCGGGGTTCTGCGCTTCGGGGTTCCCGGCTTCCGGGGTGGCGGCTTCAGCCGTGTCGGCCGCTGTGACGGAGGCGATGACGCCGTCCCGTACGGCGATCACCGCGTCGTCCACGAAGATGATCTCGCCGCCCGGGCCGTGGGTCAGGGCGGTGCAGCCGGTGATGAGGAGGTCCGCGGGGGGTGGGGGTTTCGGGGGCGGCGTCATTTCTTCACGGTAGTGCGGGGGTGACTGGCTGGCTGGCCGACTGACCGACTGACCGGGTTGGCTGACTGGCTGACTGGCTCAGCGGGCGGACGTGACACGATGCCGCACTGTGAGCACAGATGTACGAGGGTCGGTCGAAGGCGAAGGCGAAGGCGAGGGCGCGGCCACTGCGACAGCGACGGCGACAGGGGGGCGGCCCCGACGGCTGGGCCGACCTGCCCGGCGACACGGCCCTCAGCATCCGGGTCCCGGAGGCGAACCGCCTGGTCAGCACGGGTTATCCGGCCCACGTGACGGTGCTTTACCCGTTCCTCGGCGCGTCCCGCCTCTCCGCGTCGGCCCACGCCGAACTGACGGAGGTGTTCGCGGCCCACGCCCCCTTCACCTTGACGTTCACCGAGTTCCGCCGCTACCCGGGCGTCCTCTACCTCCCGCCGGAACCCGACGCCCCCGTGCGTGCCCTCACGGCGGCGCTCACCGACCGCTGGCCCGAGGCGGTCCCGTACCGGGGCATCTTCACCCCGCCCCTCGCGCCCCATCTGACCCTCGCGAACCACGAGGGCCCGGACACGTACGAAGCCGCGTACGACGCTCTGGAGGCCCGGCTCGCCCCGCACCTGCCCCTCGTCAGCCAGGTGAACGAGGTCCACCTGATGGTGACGGACGGCGCGGGAGGCTGGCGGGACCTTCGGACGTACCGCCTCGGGGGAGGCACGTCCGTGCCCGCGCTCTGTGACGCGCGCGCGAAGCGGGTGTGAAACCCCGGACGGGATTCAGGACATACCGCGAGAAGCGGACGGCGGGGTCGGGCACGTCCGCTACGGTTTGCCGCCCATGCCGTACGTCCCCCGCCCCCGCCGAGACCGAAAGGGACCGCCCCATGGCTCCGACCCTCTCCCGCCTCACCCGTAGCCGCCTCGCCGTGGCCGGGGCCGCGACAGCAGTTCTCGCGGTCGCGGCCCCGGCGGCGTACGCCTCGCTGGACGACGCCCCGCAGGTCATCGTCCTCGACGACTTCCTCCGCTTCTACAGGGGCTTCCACGGGGGCATCCTCGGACGGCGCCGCCCCGTCGAAGCCCGTCCGGGGCAAGCCCTACACCGAGACCCGGCTCTTCTTCGGCACGGAGCGTCCCGACGGCGGCCCCGCCGTCACCGACAAGCAGTTCATGGCCTTCATCGACAAGGAGGTCACGCCGGGCTTCCCCGACGGGCTGACCATCCAGGACGGGCGCGGTCAGTGGCGCGACTCCAACGGCAGGATCGAGCGCGAGCGTGCGTACGAATTGATCCTGCTGTACCCGGTGGGCGAGGCGCGCGAGCGGGACGTCCTGATCGAGGAGATCCGCAGCGATTACGAGAAGGCGTTCGCGCAGGAGTCGGTGGCGCGGCTCGACGAGCGGACGCGGGTCGACTTCTGACCTTCGGCGGTACGAGGGGTGGGCGGCGGTGGCGGCGGTGCTTCTGCGGCGGGGCGCACCGCCGCCCGTCACCCCGCTCGCACGGCCGCCATGATGAGCCGCTCCGCCTCGTCGAGCGCCTCGATGAGGTTCGCGGCGCGCGGGGCCGTCTGCCGGCAGGGAGGCGGCGGCCAGGATCGCGTCGATGCCTCGTAGGCCCGCCCGCTCCAGGAGCCGCTTCTCGTTGGTGACCCATTCGCCGTGCGCGGCGAGCACCGCGTGGCCGCCCTCCATCGCGGCCGTGGCGAGGGCGCCCGCGACCTCGGTGCACTGGGCGCGCGGGGCGTTGTTGGCGCGGGCGTAGCCGAGAGTCATGCGGGCCCGGCCGAGCCAGACGCCGGGAGCGGCGCGGCGCAGGGCCTCTGGGTAGGCGGGGCGCGGCAGTTGGCCCCGCAGCACTTGGTTGACGGCCAGTTCGGCGACGACCAGGTAACTGGGGATGCCCGCGAGGTGGAACATCAGCGGCTCCCAGCGGAACCGCCCCGCCTCGGCCTCCTCGATCTCACGCTCGACCACGTCGAGATCGCGGTAGTGCACGTCGACGCGGCGCCCGTCGGCGGTGAGCCACGCCCCGCCGTTGAAGACACCGCCGCCCCACTCACCGATCCCCGAGACCTCGCCCTCCCAGCCGATCGCGAGCAGCGCGAGCGGGGTCGAAGGCGGGCCCGCGGTAGTACACGGCGGTGTCCCAGTCGCTGTCGGCGGTGTGCGTCCCCTGCGCGCGGGTGCCGCCGAGGGCGACGGCCTCAACCCCGGGAAGGGCGGCGAGCCGGTCGGCGACATGGTCGAGGAAGAGGTCGTCGGTCATGGTCCGCGTCGTCATGGAATCACCCCGGCATCAAAGGTCATCGCTCTCCCGGCCCCTCGCGGTGGTGCAACCGTCAGATGTTCCGGGCCTGGATCACCGTGCCATGAAACACCCCACCGCTGACACTGTTGTTGTTCGCGACGCCACGGCGAAGCGCGTAAGCATCGGGGTCCGGTGCCAACTCCGCCAGCGAGACGCCCAGTTCGGCTGCCGCGACAGGAGCGGCTGCCAGTCTGCGACACAGCCGGGAAACGCCACTCCGCCCGCGCGTGGGCTGCGACTTCGCCGTCCATGGTGTCGCGTGCGGCCACGACCTCGGCCCGCGCCTGCTCCGACTCCCCGAAATTCGCTGGCGGCCCGCCACCGCTCCCGGCACGCTGGTTCCCCATGAACCACCAGATCCGCGCCCTGCACACCGACTCGACGATCACCGTCTACCAGGCGTACGCCCCGGGGCTCGGAGTGCCGGCGGCCCGCTCCGGCCGCTTCCCCACCGCATGGAAGCGGGACCGCATGACGTGGATCAAGCCGTCCTTTCTCTGGATGATGTACCGCTGCGGCTGGGCCACGAAGCCGGACCAGGAGACCGTCCTGGCGGTGGAGATCACCCGCGAGGGCTTCGACTGGGCCCTGCGCAACGCCTGCCTCTCGCACTACGTCCGCGGCGTCCACCCCGACCAGGCAGCCTGGAAAGAGGCCCTGCGCCGCTCCCCCGCCCGCGTCCAGTGGGACCCGGAACGCGACCTGCGCCTGCGTCCGCTCCCGCACCGCTCCCTCCAGCTGGGCCTGTCGGGCGAGGCCTCCCGCCGCTATGCGGACGAGTGGACGGTCTCGATCACCGACGTCACGGCCCTGGCCCACGAGGTCCACGCCCACGTACGCGACGACAACCTCGCGGCGGCGACGGCGCTGCTCCCCGAGGAACGCGTGTACCCGGGCGGTGACGACCTCTTGGCGCACCTCGCCACGTAACAGCCGCGCCACGCCTCGCCCCTCACGGCCTCCCACCTGGGCCCCTAC
>RBWT01000363.1 GCA_004010275.1 Streptomyces huasconensis | reverse complement strand
CCCAGTCGCGTATCGCGGCCGCCACGGAGGGCGCCGGACGTCGTACGCGATCGGCGGCCCCGGACGAGGACGCGGACGAGGGCCCGGAGCCGCTCGACGGCCCCGGCGGCGCGGTCGAGGTCTCGAACCGGCCCCAGCCCCGGCCGATGGACGACGAACTGCCGCCCGAGCCGCTGGACAACCCGCGCCGCCTCCTGGTGTGGCCCGCCCTGGACGTCACCACCCAGCAGGCGCTCAGCGACCGCGGCTACCGTCCCGTCATCGTGCACTCGCGCGAAGAGGTCGACGCCCAGATCGCGGCGTTCCCGGCGGCGCTGTTCGTGGACCCGCTGACGGGCCCGATCACGCGCACGGCTCTGCAGTCGCTGCGTCAGGCCGCGGTGGCCGCCGAGGTGCCCGTGCTGGTCACGGCGGGCCTCGGCCAGGCGACGCGCGAGGCGGCGTACGGCGCCGATCCCGCCGTACTCCTGAAGGCCCTCGCACCGCGTGACAGCGAGCAGCATCCGCCGCGCGTCCTGCTCATCGAGGAGCACGAGGAGATCGCGCTCGCCCTGACCTCGGCGCTGGAACGGCGGGGCATGCAGGTCGCGCGGGCCGCCAGCGACGCGGACGCGGTGACGCTCGCCGCCCAGATGCGGCCGAACCTCGTGGTGATGGACCTGCTCCAGGTGCGCCGCCGCAGGGCCGGCATCATCGACTGGCTGCGCGCGAACGGCCAGTTGAACCGCACCCCGCTGGTCGTCTACACCGCCGCCGTCGACGAGACGGAACTGCCGCGCCTCGCGGCGGGCGAGACGGTGCTGTTCCTCGCGGAGCGCTCCACGAGCACCGAGGTGCAGAGCCGCATCGTGGACCTGCTGGCGAAGATCGGCACCAACTGACGCTGCCGCCGGACGGATTCCAGCTGGTCAGACGGTGATACGGCGGGTCAGGCGGTGATGCGGCGCACCGCCGCCTTGATGGAGGCGCGCAGCCGTTCCCGCTCGGCGTCGCCCTCCCCGACGAGTATCCGCCGCATCTGCGGGACCGCCGTGGACCAGCCGGCCAGCGCGACCACCATGAAGAGCAGATGGGCCGCGGGGAGTTCATCGCTGATCACACCCCGGGCCTGGGCTTCGGCGAGCACGGAGACCTTGCGGTCGTAGTGGTCGCGCCGCTCCCGCTCGTCGGGAAGCTCGTCCGTGTCGTACTCGATGCCCTCCCAGAAGAGCAGGCGCAGCAGTTCGGGGTGGGCGGCGTGGTAGTCCATCAGCCGGTCCATCCAGCCGTCCATGTCGTCCGCGTCGACCGGGTTGGCGACGGCCATGTCCAGCATCCGCTTCTCCAGGACCTGGGCGAACAGCTCCGCCTTGTTGCCGAAATAGGCATAGATGAGCTGCTTGTTGGCCTTCGCCTGACTCGCGATGCGGTCGATGCGGGCACCCGCGATGCCGTACCGGGCGAACTCGGCGACGGCCGCGTCGAAGATGCGTGCCTTGGTGGCCTCGGGGTCTCTCACTGCCATGGGCACAGGGTAAGGGAACCCGTTCGGGTAACCAACTGGTTGGTTGCTTGACACGCAAGCTCGGGTGGGCGCAGACTTTTTCCAACCAACTGGTTGGTTGCCGTTCCCTCGCAGGCCCCGAAGGAGCCCCACGCCCATGCCCCCACACCCGCCCACCTCATCCGAGTCCACCTCACGGACGGCACCTTCAGACACGGCGCCTTCGGACACGGCGCCAGTCACGGCGCCTTCGAGCACGGCGCCTTCAAAGTCGAGGCCTTGGAAGACGGCGCCTTCGAGTACGACGTCCTCAGACACGACGCCCAGCAGCCCGTTCTCCGTCCCGCCCGGCCTCTTCCTCACCCTCATCGCGCTCTGCACGGCCGTGACGGCCGCCAACATCTACATCGCCGCCCCGCTGCTCCCGCTGATGGCCCGCGACTTCGGGTCGACGCCGTCGGCCATCGCCTGGATCGCCTCGATCGCCCAGTTCGGTTACGCCGCCGGGCTGCTGTTCTTCGCCCCGCTCGGGGACAGTGTGAACCGCCGCAAGCTCGTCATGGTGCTCTCCCTCGTCACCTCGGGGGCGCTCGTCCTGGGCGCGGCGGCCTCGGGGGCCACCGCGCTCGCCGCGGCCGTCCTGGTGGCATCGGCCGCGACGGTGGTGCCGCAGCTGCTGGTGCCACTGGTCGCCGAGCGGGCACCGCGCACCGGCGGGCCAGCCATGTCGCGGCCCTCATAGCCGGGCTCTTCACCGGCATCGTCGACGGCCCGCGTGCTGGGCGGGCTCGCCGGCCAGGCGTTCGGATGGCGTTACGTCTTCCTGGGCGCCGCCACGCTCACAGCCGTGCTCGGCCTCGCCTCGGCCGCCGTACTGCGGCCGAGAACCGCCGCAGGTCGGGACCGCTCTTCGCAGGCCTCGCCCACCTCCCCGGCGTGGTGCGCGGCTCCGCCGAGCTGCGCCGCGCCTGCATACGCCAGGCCGGGATGTACGGCGCGTGGAGCGCGCTGTGGACCTCACTCGCACTGCTCCTCACCGGGCACGGCGACGACGGCTATGGGATGACGACCGCCACGGCGGGCCTGTTCGGGCTCTTCGGTCTCGCGGCCAGCGTCGTCGCACCGCTCGCGGGAGGCCTCGTGGACCGGTTCGGCGCCGCGAAGGTCGTCGCGTACGGCTATACCCTCGCGGCGGTCTCAGTGCCCTTGTTCTGGCTGGGCGGTGGAGCGCTCTGGGCCTTGTGCGCGGCGGCGGTCGCCGTCCACATGGCGCTGGTCTCCAGCCACGTCGCCAACCAGACCCTGGCACTGACGACCACGTCCACCCCGGCGGTGGCCAACACCGCTTACGTGGTCGCCGGGTTCGCCGGCGGCGCCCTGGCCTCCGCTTTCGCGGGCACGGCGTTCACGCACTGGGGCTGGACAGGTGTGTGCGCGGTCGCCGCCCTCTGGCTCGCGCTCGGCTGGGCGACGACCGCGATACGGGCCCGCAAGGCCCCCGGCGTCAGGGCCGCGTGACGTGGTCAGAGCTGCGTGACGTCCTCAGATCCACATTCCGTCGTCAGGGCCGCGTGACGTCGTCAGAGCTGTGTGACGTCCAGCTCTCCGGCGGCGTACTGCCTGCGGAGGACCTTCTTGTCGAACTTGCCGACAGAGGTCTTCGGGACGGCGGGGATGACCGCCCAGCGCTCGGGGAGCTGCCACTTGGCGACACTGGCGGCGAGGAAGGCGCGGAGGGCCTGGTAGTCGGCGGTCGCATTCTCCTTCAGCACCACCGTCGCCAGGGGGCGTTCACCCCATTTCTCGTCCGGCACCGCCACCACCGCGGCCTCAGCGACGTCCGGGTGGGACATCAGGGCGTTCTCCAGCTCGACCGAGGAGATCCATTCGCCGCCCGACTTGATGACGTCCTTCGCCCGGTCGGTGAGGGTCAGGAACCCGTCGGGGCTGATCACACCGACGTCACCGGTCTTCAGCCAGCCGTCCTCGCTGAACTTGTCCTCGGGCCTCAATACCTCACCGCCCGCGCCGCCGTAGTAGGCGCCCGCGATCCAGGGGCCGCGCACCTCCAGCTCACCGGCCGACTCGCCGTCCCAGGGCAGGTGGTCGCCACCGGGGCCGACCAGACGGGCCTCGACGGACGCGGGGAAACGGCCCTGCGTGAGCCGGTAGCCGAACTCCTCCTCGG
>RBWT01000362.1 GCA_004010275.1 Streptomyces huasconensis | reverse complement strand
GCTGTCTCTGTGTCGGCCGGGCATGCGTTGTGGCTGGGCGCGCAGTTCCCCGCGCCCCTAGGGCGGGTGGGGGTGCTGCCTCTGTGTCGGCCGACCGTTCGTCGTGGTTGCTCGCGCAGTTCCTCGCGCCCCTTAAGGGGAGCGGGGGCGCGACCCGCTTTCTTTGCTCAGGCTGGGGCTGACTCCACGCGCTTCTTCAAGCCTGCCAGGGCGCGGTCGATGATGACCTTTTCCGCCTTGCGCTTGATCATGCCGAGCATGGGGATCTTGACGTCGACCGTGAGGCGGTAGGTGACCTCCGTGCCCGTGCCCGCGGGCTTCAGGAGGTAGGAGCCGTCCAGGGAGCGCAGCATCTGGGACTTGACGAGGGTCCAGCTGACCTCGTTGTCGCCGGTCCAGGTGTAGCCGAGGGTCTGGTCGTCCTTGATCGCGCCGGCGTCCATGACGAGGCGGACCTCCTTGGCGCGGCCCTGCTCGTCGGTGGCGAGGACCTGGGCCTCCTTCACCTCTCCCGTCCAGTCGGGGTAGCGAGCGAAGTCGGCGATCACTCCCATGACCTCGGCCGGAGCCGCCTCGATCATGATGCTCGAGCTGGTGTGTTCCGCCATCGCTGTGGCTCCTCCAGATGCGGTCCGGGTCCGGTACGGGACGTCTGCCGCGTGAAGGCTACCGCGCGGCGCGGGGTCACCACTCCAGGGCCCATGGCCTTCCGGACCCGGCGAAGTGGCCGACGTTCACGCACTCCGTGGCGCCCACCCGCATCCGCTGGACCAGCGGCTGGTGGACGTGGCCGAAGAGGGCGTACCGGGGACGGGTCCTGCGGATGGCGTCGAGCAGGGCGCGGCTGCCGCGCTCGAAGCGGCGGGCGACGGTGTCGTAGAGGAGTTCGGGGACGTCCGGGGGGATGTGGGTGCACAGGACGTCGACCTCGCCGACGGCCTCGATCTTGGCGGCGTACTCCTCGTCGCTGATCTCGTAGGGCGTGCGCATGGGGGTGCGCAGACCGCCGCCGACGAAGCCGAAGACGCGGCCGCCGATCTCGACGCGCTCGCCGTCGAGGACAGTGGTGCCGGGACCGGCGTATTCGCGCCACAGAGCCGGCATGTCCACATTGCCGTACGTGGCGTACGTCGGCGTCGGGAAGGCGGCGAAGAGTTCGGCGTACTGCTTGCGGACCGCCGCCTCGATCGCCGGGCCGCGGTCGATGCCGGCCCACAGCCGCCTGCCGAACTCCCTGGCCTCCTCGAAGCGGCGGGCGGTGCGCAGCTCCACGATCCTGCTCGCGTTCCGCGCGCCGAAGAGGTCGGGGAAGATGCCGCGCGAGTGGTCGGCGTAGTCGAGGAAGAGGACGAGGTCGCCGAGGCAGACGAGCGCGTCGGCGCCGTCCCCCGCGCGGGCGAGATCCGCCGCGTTGCCGTGCACGTCACTGACCACGTTGACCCGGAAAGCTGGCATGCCGATCACCCTAGGACGGGCGCGGGGCGGACGGTAGGGGCCAGGTCAGCGGCCGGACCTGCGGTTACTTCCGAGTCGGTGAGGCAGTGGCGTACTGTGCGGTTCAGACCAACGGCGACGTGTGACGCACCGAACATCTGGGGCCGCCCCCCTACCGAACAAGCCATACCGGTGGGTAACGTCCGGGCAGTCCAGTAGTGCTCAGCCCCCCACTCGACTGAGCACCTGCCCGATCTTGGACCGCACCGTCGCAGCACACAACGTCGTGGCGCCGGCGCCCTATGTAGGAGCAGCAGTCTTGCGCGAGTTCAGCCTTCCGGCCCTGTACGAGGTCCCTGCGGACGGCAATCTGACCGACATCGTCCGGAGAAACGCCGCGCAGCACCCGGAGGTCGCCGTCATCGGCCGCAAGGTCGACGGCAGCTGGCAGGACGTCACCGCCAAGGCCTTCCTCGCCGATGTGCGCGCCACCGCCAAGGGCCTGATCGCCGCCGGCGTGCGCCCCGGCGACCGCGTCGGCCTGATGTCCCGCACCCGCTACGAGTGGACGCTCTTCGACTTCGCCATCTGGAGCGCGGGCGCGGTGACCGTGCCGGTGTACGAGACCAGCTCCGCCGAGCAGATCCAGTGGATTCTCGGCGACTCCGGCGCCGTGGCCTGCGTCGTCGAACTGGACGCGCACGCCGCCGCCGTGGAGTCCGTGCGCGAGAGGCTGCCCGCTCTCGCCCACGTCTGGCAGATCGACAAGGGCGGCGTGGACGACCTCCAGCGCACGGGCGCCGACGTCTCCGACGAGACGGTCGACGAGCGCGGCGCCGCCGCCAAGGCCGACGATCCGGCCACCATCGTCTACACCTCCGGCACCACGGGCCGCCCCAAGGGCTGCGTCCTCACGCACCGCAGCTTCTTCGCCGAGTGCGGCAACGTGGTGGAGCGACTCAAGCCCCTCTTCCGTACGGGCGAGTGTTCGGTCCTGCTCTTCCTGCCGGTCGCGCACGTCTTCGGACGCCTGGTCGAGGTCGCCGCGCTGATGGCGCCGATCAAGCTGGGCCACGCGCCGGACATCAAGAACCTCACGGACGAACTGGCCGCGTTCAAGCCGACCTTGATCCTGGGCGTTCCGCGCGTCTTCGAGAAGGTCTACAACGCGGCGCGCGCCAAGGCCCAGGCCGACGGCAAGGGCAAGATCTTCGACAAGGCCGCGGACACCGCGATCGCCTACAGCCGGGCGCTCGACACGCCCTCGGGCCCGTCGCTCGGCCTGCGGATCAAGTACAAGATCTTCGACAAGCTGGTCTACAGCAAGCTGCGCGCGGTCCTCGGCGGCCGGGGCGAGCACGCGATCTCCGGCGGCGCCCCGCTCGGCGAGCGTCTCGGCCACTTCTTCCGCGGCATCGGCTTCACCGTCCTGGAGGGGTACGGCCTCACCGAGTCCTGCGCGGCCACCGCCTTCAACCCCTGGGACCGCCAGAAGATCGGTACGGTCGGCCAGCCGCTGCCGGGTTCGGTCGTACGCATCGCCGACGACGGCGAGGTGCTGCTCCACGGCGAGCACCTGTTCTCGGGGTACTGGAACAACGAAGGCGCCACGGAAGAGGCGTTGGCCGACGGCTGGTTCCACACGGGGGACATCGGCACCCTCGACGAGGACGGCTACCTGCGCATCACGGGCCGCAAGAAGGAGATCATCGTCACCGCGGGCGGCAAGAACGTCGCCCCGGCCGTGATCGAGGACCGCATCCGCGCGCACGCGCTGATCGCCGAGTGCATGGTCGTCGGCGACGGCCGCCCCTTCGTGGGCGCGCTCGTCACGGTCGACGACGAGTTCCTGGGCCGCTGGGCCGCGGAGCGGGGCAAGCCGGCCGGGTCGACGGCGGCGTCCCTCCGTGACGACGCGGATCTGCTGGCGGCGATCCAGGTCGCGGTGGACGACGGCAACGCGGCGGTCTCCAAGGCGGAGTCCGTACGGAAGTTCCGGGTCCTCGCCTCGCAGTTCACGGAGGAGTCGGGGCATCTGACGCCGTCGCTGAAGCTGAAGCGGAATGTGGTGGCGAAGGATTACGCGGACGAGATCGAGGCGATTTACCGCGGGTAGCGTGAGCGGGGGGCGCCCACTCGGCGTGGGGGGCCGCTGCCTCTTGGCGGCACGCGGTCGTACGTGGGTTCCTCGCGCCCACTCGGCGTGGGGGGCCGCTGCCTCTTGGCGGCTCTCGGTCGTGC
>RBWT01000361.1 GCA_004010275.1 Streptomyces huasconensis | reverse complement strand
GTGCGACGCGTGGGGGGGTGCGGGATGCGGGGTGCGGGGGGTGTGCCCCCGGGGTGCGGGACGCGGGGTTCGTGGTGCCCGGTACGCCGCCTCATCGTCGGGGCGTGGCATGCTCCCGTCAACGGTCGTCTTCGGCCAACCCCCTTGTGCCGAACGCCGCGATGCGCTTTCTTGATCGGCATGGCTGAAACCACAGGCAGTGGCACCACCGCCGACGCGCCGGCTTCCCAGCCGCGCAAGTCGAGCTGGAAGTACATCGGCCCCGGCATCGTCGTCGCCGCGACCGGCGTCGGCGCGGGCGACCTCGTCGCGACGCTCATCGCGGGCAGCAACTTCGGCTACACGCTGCTGTGGGCCGCCGTCATCGGCTGCGTCGTGAAGATCTCGCTCGCCGAGGCCGCCGGGCGCTGGCATCTGTCCACCGGACGCACCCTCTTCGACGGCTGGGCGAGCCTCGGCCGCTGGACGACGTGGTTCTTCGTCGTCTACGTCGTGATCTGGGGGTACGTCTACGGCGCCGCCGCCATGTCGTCGTCCGGGCTGCCCCTCCAGGCGCTCTTCCCCGACGTCATGGAACTCAAGTGGTGGGCGATCCTGACCGGCCTCGTCGGCCTCGTCTTCGTCTGGTTCAACAAGTACGCCGTCTTCGAGAAGGTCATGACGGTGCTCGTCGGCATCATGTTCGTCGTCACCGTCTACCTCGCGATCCGCGTCACCCCGCACCTCGGCGACGCCTTCGCCGGCCTCCTGCCTGTCCTGCCCGACGAGAAGGACTCCATCCTCAACACGCTCGGCCTGATCGGCGGCGTCGGCGGCACGATCACCCTCGCCGCGTACGGGTACTGGGTCAACGCCAAGGGGTGGACCAACACCGGCTGGATGAAGGTGATGCGGCTCGACAACCGCGTCGCGTACGTCACCACGGGTGTCTTCGTCGTCGCCATGCTCTTCGTCGGCGCGGAACTGCTGCACTCCGCGAACGTCGCCATCGCCAGCGGCGACAAGGGCCTCGTCCAGCTCTCCGACATCCTGGAGAAGGAGTACGGCGACGCCACCGCCAAGCTCTTCCTCATCGGCTTCTTCGCCACGTCGTTCACCTCGCTGATCGGCGTGTGGCACGGCGTGAGCCTGATGTTCGCGGACTTCGTCGAGCGCTACCGCAAGCAGCGGGCGGGCGCCGACACCACCGCGCTGAGCGGCGAGGAGGTGGCCTCCGGTACCCGCGAGAAGTCGGTGCCGTTCCGCGCGTACCTGCTGTGGCTGACATTCCCGCCGATGATCCTGCTCTTCCAGGGGCAGCCGTTCCGCCTCATCATCCTCTACGGCGTCCTCGGCGCGGCCTTCATGCCCTTCCTCGCCCTCACCCTGGTGTGGCTGCTCAACTCCTCGCGCACACCCCGGGAGTGGCGCAACGGCTGGCTCAGCAACGGCATGCTGACGATCGCGGGCCTGCTGTTCCTGGTGCTGTGCATCAAGCAGATCTCGGACCAGGACTGGGGCAGCTTCTTCTGACCGGTAAGGCAGCGCCGCCGGGGGAGCGGCGGCGCTGCGGAGATCTGCCATGGCCTGCGCGGCGCTTACGGCAGGCCATGGACGTGCGTGCCCACCGACCTGGACCAGGTGCTGCCCGCCGTGGCGTCCCAGTTCGTGGACCACGTCATCGCGCCCCGGATGTCCGGGTACGTCCTGGACGGCTTGAAGGTGCCGCAGCCCGTGCCCTTCGCCAGGCAGTCCAGGGCCCGGTTCACGACGTCCGGGGCGACGTGGCCGCCGGCGGCCGCGCGCGGCGAGGCAGGGACGCCGATGCCGACCTGGGAGGGCGCGAGGCCGTTCTCCAGCTGGACGCAGGCCAGGGCGGTGAGGAAGTCGACGGTGCCCTGGCTGTAGACCTTGCCGTCGCACCCCAGCATCGAACCGCTGTTGTAGTACTGCATGTTGACCACCGTGAGGATGTCCTTCACGGCCAGCGCGGTCTTGAAGTACGCGTTCGACGGCGACTGCATGTCGATGGTCTGCGGCGCCATCGTCAGCACCAGGCCCGGCCCGGCCTTGGCGGCAAGGGACTTGAGTGCCCGTGTCATGTACGTCGCGTTGAGGCCGTTCTCCAGGTCGATGTCGACGCCGTCGAAGCCGTACTCCCGCATGAGCGCGTACACCGAGTCCGCGAAGGCGACCGCCGACGCCGCGTCGTTGACCGTCACGGCGCCCTTCTCGCCGCCGACCGAGATGATCACGGACTTCCCGGCCGCCTGCTTGGCCCTGATGTCGGCCTTGAACTGCTCGACGGTGTAGCCGCCGAGCCCCGCCGAGTCGAGGGTGAAGGTGACCTTGCCCGGTGTCGCGGTGGCGTCGGCGAAGGCCACGGCGATGATGTCGTACTCGTTCTGCACGGCGCCCAGCTTCTGCACCCGGGCGCCGTTGTCGAAGTTCTGCCAGTAGCCGGTCACCGCGTGCCTGGGCACGGCGCGCGTCCGGCGCCGACGGCTCCGGCTTCGACGGCCCCGGCCTCGGCGGCCGCGGCACCGCCGGTGAACAGGCCCGTGACGGCGAGGGCGAGTGCGGTGAGGGCGCCGGTGACGGCGCCCCTCCTTGTCGTGCGGGATGTGCGGTCCACTGCTGCCTCCGGTGGGGGGAGAGGTGCTTCGGAACGGTGGCCACCGCCGCGTGCTGGTCGTACAAGCTGGTCCAGACCAATCGAGTTGTCAAGGCCTCAAACACCGCGCGGCGCGTGAGCCGCTGCCGGGAGCGGGGTCGCCCCCCCGGATTCCCCACCTCCGCATGAACAAAGGGAAGTTGGGTGTTGAGGCACCCATGACGTGGATATGGTGCTGAGGCAGGAGTGCACGAGGACCGGGGGTGTACGCGTTGCCGACCGCCATAGCCGTCACCGGACCCGATCTCGTGCTGCCCTCACCCGACCGGCACACCCCCTCGGCCGCCGTCCTCCAGTCCGCCGTGCAGTCCCCGCGGACGTACTCACTGGACCAGGCGCTCACCGAGATGGACACCCTCATCGAGCACCACGGTTACGTGATCGTCCTGTGCCCTGCCTCGGCCCCCGCGGCCGTCGCCCACCGGCTGCACGCCGTCCGCTCGGTCCTGGAGAGCGACCGCGTCGCCGTGGTCCGCTCCGACCTGCCGCCGCTCGGGCTCGCCGTACTCGCCCTCCAGTTACGGCAGTTGTCGGTCTGCGACTTCAGCCCCGGCGTCCTCGCCTCCGCCGCCCGGCTCCTCTCCCACTACATCTACGCGGGCGCCCTGCTCGGCTCCGTCGCCCGCCTCGACCGCGTCCCCGTCACCCTCCAGTCGCACGCCAAGTCCTGGCTGCCGGGCGCCCAGTTCGCGGTCCTCGCCACGCCCCGGCCCGAGCTGGTGAAGGTCACGGGCGGCGGCGAGGCACACCTGTCCGGCCCGGGATTCGGTACGAAGATGCTGTACGCGCCCGGCCGGCTGGCACCCGGCTGGGTCACCGAGACCCTCGCCCCCGCTTGGCGCGTCCAGGGCGTCGCCGAGGCACGGCTGCCCGCCGAGTCGGCGCGCTGGTGGGCGACCGGCAGGATCGTCGAGTTCGCCGCCGCCATCCCCGACATCTCCGTCCTCTACCAGCTGGTGTCCTCCGTCCGCCGCGACGACTGCCGCTGGTGCGGGCTCGAACTCATCGGCGACCGGCTGCGCGTTCTGTGCCGCGCCGCTGCCGCCGCCCGAGGACCGCCCCGACCC
>RBWT01000360.1 GCA_004010275.1 Streptomyces huasconensis | reverse complement strand
CACCGACTGCCGCCACGGACCCGCCCCGCGAACCACCCCACGGACCGTCCGGCGAACCGCCCCGGCCTCGACTGGCGCGTCCGCTTCGGCATCCTCTCGCTGATCTGGGGCTTCAGCTTCCTGCTGATCAAGGTCGGCACGGACGCGTACGCACCTTTCCAAGTCACCCTGGGGCGGCTGGTGTTCGGCACGGCCGTGGTCGCCGCCGTCCTCGTCGTGAAGCGGGAGCGGCTGCCGCGTGGGGCAAGGACCTGGCTGCACCTGGCGGTGGCGGCGCTGTTCCTCAACGCCCTGCCGTTCTCCCTCTTCGCGTACGCGGAGCTGACCATCCCCTCGACGCTCGCCGGGATCTGCAACGCGACGTCACCGCTGTGGGGCATGGCCCTCTCGCTTGTGGCGCTCTCCGAGGACCGCCCGACCCGCCGCCGCGTCGCGGGGCTCGGCATCGGCTTCTTCGGGGTGCTGACGGTGCTGGGCGCCTGGCAGGGCTTCAACGGCCTCGACGCCACCGGCACGGTACTGGCGCTGCTGGCCTCGCTCAGCTATCCGATCGGCTGGATCTACGTACGCCGCACGCTGGCCGGCGCGGGCCACTCGAACCTCTCGCTGACCGGCGCCCAGTTGCTGCTGGCGACCGTCGAACTGGCTGTGGTGACCCCGCTGTTCACGTCACTGCCGAGCAGCTTCCCCGTCGTGCCGCTGCTCGCGGTCGTGGCGCTCGGAGCCCTCGGCACGGGGCTCGCCTTCCTGTTGCAGTACAGCTTGGTCTCCGAGGTCGGGCCGACCACCGCCCAGATGGTCACGTACTTCGTCCCGGTCATCGCGACCGCCGCGGGGGTCGCCGTGCTCGGCGAGTCCCTCAGCTGGTCGACACCGGTCGGCTCGGCGATCGTCCTGGCGGGCGCGGCGCTCACCCAGTCCCGGCCCCGGTCCCGACGCTGACCCCCAACCCGCCTCTGCCCCGGCCCTTACGCCTCCGTCATCCGTAACGCCGCGCCGGGGCAGTCCGACGGCCGAGGCGACCGCGTCGGCCACCGGGCACGATGTCCGCGTCGGCGAGTGGCCGCGATGGTGATCCGCACCCCGGGCGGCGCGCTCAGCCGGAACCGCGCGCCCGGGGCGACCGCCCACCCGGCGTGCAGCAGCCGGGCCACCGCCCCGGTCTCGTCCGGAACCGGCACCCAGACGTTCATGCCGCTGCGCCCGTGCGCCGGCACGCCCCGCTCGGCGAGCGCCGCGATCAGCGCGTCCCGCCGACGCCGCGTACGACGCGGCCACCACGGCGGGGTCGACCGCCCCGCTCTCCCAGAGCCGCACCACGGCCCGCTGGAGCAGCCGGCTGACCCAGCCGGGGCCCAGCCGCTGGCGGCCCTGCACCCGGTCGACGGTGACGGGATCGCCGGTGAGCACGGCAAGCCGCAGGTCGGGCCCGTACGCCTTGGCGGTCGAGCGCACCAGGGCCCAGCTGTGGGTCACTCCGGCGAGCGGGTGCAGCGGCAGGTCGACGATGCCGTGGCCGTGGCTCGTCCTCGATGAGCAGCGTCCCCTTGTGTGCGGCGAGCACCTTCCGCAGGGCACGCGCGCGTGGGGCGCTGACGGCGGCGCCGGTGGGGTTCTGCGCGCGGTCGGTCACGACGATCGCGCGGGCGCCGTCGGCGAGGGCGCGCTCCACCTCGGCGGGCAGCGGCCCCTCGTCGTCGACTCCGAAGGGGACCGCCCGCAGCCCCATGGCCGAGACGAGGTCGAACAGACTGCCCCACCCCGGGTCCTCGACGGCCTCGGCGTCGCCGGGCCTGAGATGGGCGGCGAGCACCCGCTCCATGGCGTCGAGGGCTCCGGAGGCGACGGCGACGGGCCCGGCCGGCACACCCTCCGCCTCGAAGGCCCTGCGTACATGCCGTTCGAGTGCGGGGTCGACGGCGCCTTCTCCGTAGAGGACCGGTTTCTCGTCGCCCTGTGCCGCGGCCGCCGCGAACGCCTCGGTGACGCGGGCAGCATCTGCGTGTCGGGGTTGCCCTTGGAGACGTTCCGCACCCCGGGCGGGGCATCCACGCGGATCAGCTCGCGGGCGGTCGTGGCGGGCTTCGGCCGTACGCGGCTGCCGCGCCGCCCGGCCGTCTCGATGACCCCGCGCTCCCGCAGCGTGCGATAGGCGGCCGCGACAGTATTGGGATTCACCCCGAGCCGTGACGCCAACTCCCGCATGGGCGGCAGCAGTTGGCCGGGCTCCAGGCCGCCGTCACCGACGGCACGCTCCACACTGGCGGCGATATCGGCTGCGCGCCGACCTTCGATCCGATACTCTCCTAGCACAAAACGAAGTATGCACTAGTACAAACCAAACGGCAACACCGCGACGCCGCACCGCCCGCCACCGAGCGCGGCGCGCGCGGAGGCACACGGACCACCAGGGAGAGGCCATGCAGACGACGCCGACCACCACGGACACCGCCGCACCGGGGAGCGCCGCACCGGAGGGCGCCGCCTACGCACCGACCGACCGCACCGTTCCCACCCGCGCCCGGCAGCGGGCTTCGTACGACCGCGAGACGGTGCACGCGATACTCGACGAGGCCTACGTCTGCCACCTCGGTTTCGTGCGCGACGGCTCCCCCGTCGTACTGCCGACCCTCTACGGCCGCGTCGGCGAACGCCTGTATGTGCACGGTTCGACGGGGTCCCGGCCCCTGCACATGGCCGGCGCCGCCCGGGACGGCCAGGAGGACCCGGGCCTGGAGGTCTGCCTGACCGTCACTCACGTCGACGGCCTCGTCCTGGCCCGCTCCGCCTTCCACCACTCGATCAACTACCGCTCCGTGGTGGTCCACGGCACCGCCCACCAGGTCACCGACCCGGAGGAGAAGCGGACCGCCCTGGACGCGCTCGTCGACCACGTCGTGCCGGGCCGCTCCGCCGACTCGCGCCCCGCCAACGCCAAGGAGCTGGCGGCGACCGCCGTGCTCCGCCTCGATCTGAACGAGGTGTCCGCGAAGGCCCGCACCGGCGGCCCGAACGACGAGCCCGAGGACATGGACCTCCCCCACTGGTCGGGGATCGTCCCGCTGCGCAAGGGCCACGACGCCCTGATCCCCTCCGCCGACCTCGCGCCCGGCATCGAGATCCCGGACTACCTGGTGGAGCTGTAGTGCTGATCCGCCCCTGGGACGCCGCCCACACCGACGGCGAGTGGCGACAGTGGCTGGCCGCACACCACTTCGGCCAGCTCGCGGTGAACGGCCTGCCGGGCGGCGAGCCCCCGCACGGCCTGCCGATGCACTTCACGTACGAGGCCGGCCACGGCGAGCACGGCAGGGTGCTGACCCACCTGGCCCGGCCGAACCCCCTGTGGCAGGCGTCGAGAGCGACCCCGAGGTGCTCCTGAGCGTGGTCGACGACTACGTGTTCGTGCCCGGCCCCTGGCAGGCCGCCCCGGAAGGCCCGCCCGAGCACGGCGTGCCCACCAGCTTCTACGCCGCCGTCCAGCTCCGCTGCACCGCTCGCGTGGTCGACGGCCCGGCGGAGAAGGCCGAGATCCTGAACCGCCAGGTCGCGCACTTCCAGCCGGAGGGCGGCTCCGCGCGGGCTGCGGTCGGCGAGGCGCCGTACGGCCGCATGCTCTCGGGCATCCGCGCGCTGTGCCTCGACGTCATCGACGTACGGGCGAAGTTCAAGTACGCGATCCACAAGCCGGCGGAGGTCCGGGAGCGCATCGCGGCCGGGCTCGCGGAGCGGGGCGGGCCGGGCGACGCGGCCGCCCTGGCGCACCACCTGTGCCGCCGCGAGGCCTAGCCGGGGCCTCGCGGG
>RBWT01000035.1 GCA_004010275.1 Streptomyces huasconensis | reverse complement strand
TGGTGTTGCGCTGGAAGATGCCGCCGTACCCGGCGAGCGCGCTGACGCCCTCCTGGATACGGGCGCCCGCGCCGTCGTTCAGGGAGACCAGCGGGGCACCGGCCGCGATGGCCATGTCCATGATCTTGTGGATCTTCGTGGCGTGCGCCTCGCCCAGCGCGCCGCCGAAGATGCGGAAGTCGTGCGCGTAGACGAAGACCGTCCGGCCCTCGACCGTGCCCCAGCCGGTGATGACACCGTCGGTGTACGGCTTCTTGGCCTCCAGGCCGAAGCCCGTGGCGCGGTGCCTGCGCAACTGCTCGACCTCGTTGAACGAGCCCGGGTCGAGGAGCAGCTCGATCCGCTCCCGTGCGGTCAGCTTGCCCTTGGCGTGCTGCGCCTCGGTCGCCTTCTCGCTGGGTCCGCGCAGCGCCTCGGCACGGATTTCGTGCAGTTCGGCCACGCGTCCACGCGCGTCGGTGGGCTCGCCCCCGGAGGAGGCGGTCTCGTCCAAAACGGTCATGTAGCGACCTTACGGAGCGCCCACGGTTAAACGAACCGTCGACTCCGTACAGTCTCCGGGCCGTTTTCCTGGCACCCCCGGACAGAAGGGAGTCAGGTTGCTGAATAAGTGACTGTTCACGGCCCCGCCCTCTGTAGGGTTTCCACAAACGCGGCCCGTCCGGCGGTCGCTGAGCCGTTCCGGTCCGCTGAGAGACGGCTCACAGTGGCCGCGGGCGCACACCGTTCCCGCACCGTAGCGATCGGCCCGCCGCGCGGCCCACCGGGAGGCCGAGTTGGCGGGGGCCGACAAGCCGCGTGGGCTCAGCGGGTGGCGTCGCGGCGGAACAGGGACCGCGCCCAGACGAACCCGCCCACGGCGATCAGCACGCCCCAGCCGACCGCCAGCGGCCCGTACCGGCCGATCTCGTCGCCGAGGAGCAGGCCGCGCAGGGTCTCGATGAAGGCGGTGTACGGCTGCCACTCGGCGAAGTGGCGCAGCCAGTCCGGCATGGAGTCGAGCGGCACGAAGGCGCTGCTGAGGAACGGCAGCAGGAAGGAGAAGGGCAGGGCGACGCTGCTGGCCGCATCGGGTGCCTTGACCAGCTGGCCGAGCGCGACGGCGAGCCAGGTGAGGGCCGTGCACATGAGGGCGAGCAGACCGGCCGCGGCGAGCCACTCGACGGGCTCCGCGCCGGAGCGGAAGCCGGCGAGGAAGGCGACGCCCATCACGAGGACGATGCTGAGCAGCGTCTGGATGACGGCGCCGACAGCGCGTCCGGTGAGGATCGAGGAGCCGTTGATCGGCATCGTCCGGAAGCGGGTCACGATGCCCTCGGTCATGTCGGTGCAGACGCCGACCGTGGTGGGCAGGACGCCCGAGCCGACGGCCATCAGCAGGATGCCGGGGACGAGGTACTTGATGTAGTCGCCGGAGCCCTGGCCGCCCATGCCGGCCGACATCGTGCCGCCGAAGACGTAGTTGAAGAGCAGCAGCATGGCGATGGGCATGCTCACCAGGCTGATCGTCATGGCCGGGTAGCGGCGGGCGTGCCGGAGGTTGCGGCGCAGCATGGTCAGCGAGGTGCGCGGTGCGGACGGGGCGGCCGGGCGTGAGCGGGTGACGGCCGCCGGGGGCGTGGTGGACGTGGGGGCGGTGGAGGCGCTCATCGGGTCGTCGCTTTCTCGTTGTCGGGGCGGCCGGTCACGGCGAAGAAGACGTCGTCCAGGTCGGGGGTGTCGATGGCGAGGCCCTCCACCTCGGCCTCCGTGGCCTCGACCCAGTCGAGCAGGGCCTTCACGGACCGCACGCTGCCGTCGCCGGGGACCTGGAGGGTGAGGGCCTCGCTGTCGGCGGTGCCGATGCCGAGGGCGCGGGCGGCGCGGTCCAGACCGGCCGCGTCGGCGAACCGCAGGACGACGTGGCCGCCGGGGACGAGGCGCTTGAGTTCGGCGGGAGTGCCCTCGGCGACGAGCTTGCCGCCGTTCAGCACCGCGATGCGGTCGGCGAGCTGGTCGGCCTCTTCCAGGTACTGCGTCGTCAGGAAGACGGTGACGCCGTCGCCGACGAGTTCGCGGACGATCTCCCACATGCCGTGGCGGCTGCGCGGATCGAGGCCGGTGGTCGGCTCGTCGAGGAAGATGACGTCCGGGCCGCCGACCAGGGTCATCGCGATGTCGAGGCGGCGGCGCATGCCTCCCGAGTACGTCGAGGCGGGCCTCCTCGCCGCCTCCACGAGGTCGAACCGCTCGATGAGGCCGGCGGCGAGGCTCCTCGCCTGGCGGCGGCGGTATCCGTACAGCTCCGCCATCAGGAGCAGGTTCTCCTCGCCGGTCAGCAGGTTGTCGACGGCCGAGAACTGGCCGGTGACGCCGATCGCGGCGCGGACCGCCTCGGGTTCGCGGACCAGGTCGTGGCCCGCGACGCGCACCTCGCCCGCGTCCGGCGTGACCAGGGTGGAGAGGATTTGCACGGCGGTCGTCTTGCCGGCGCCGTTCGGGCCGAGCAGGGAGAAGACCGACCCCTTGGGGATGTGCAGGTCGATGCCGTCGAGCACGGCTCTTCTCGCCGAAGGACTTGCGCAGCCCGGTGGCGGTGATCGCGGGGGTGGGCGGCGGGGGCTGGTGGGGGACGGGCATGGCGGGTCCCTTTCGGTCGGGGGCGGGCTTTCGGGCAGCACCCATTACCGGACACCAGTTCGAAATGAGGGACGTACTGGTCCGGTGTCGTCCGGCAGTGGTGCGCAGTGGTGCGGTACTGGTTGGGCCGGTACTGGTTCGTCCGGTAGCGGTTCGGCAGTGGCTCCGGGGAGACGCGGGGCGAGGGAGACGCCGGGCCCCGCGATGAGGAGCCCGGGAGCTCAGGCCCGGTGGATGGCGATGTCACCCATTCCGGTGCGGCCGCACCTTGAGCGTGTCCGCGGGCTCGGTCGGCGGCTCGGACTCCTCCAGGGCGTTGCGCACCACTCCCGCGCGCGTCCGCACGTCGAGCCAGGCAGCCGTGCCCTCGCGTACGCCGAACTCGACCTGGCCCGCGGCCGTCTCCAGGACAGCGGTGCCGCACGCCAACTCGCCGATGCGGATGGCACCGTTGGCGGTCTTCACCGTCACGTCGGCCGCCGCGCGCTCGACGGTGACGGAGCCGTTGGCCGCCTTGACCGACAGCTCGCCCTCGATCTCGCCGAGGTCGGTGACGCCGTTGGAGTTCTTGACCGTCGCGGCACCCTTGACCTCCGCGAGCCGGAGCTCTCCGGAGCCCGTGGTGGCGTGCGCCTCGCCGTTCGCGCGGCCCACGGAGATGTCGCCGTAGCCCGTGGTCAGCCGCAGGGTGCCCGCCTGCTCCAGCTGGATGTCACCCGCGGACGTCTTGACCTCGCAGTCGCCGAGGCGGCCCTTGGCGGAGAAGTGCGCCATCGCGGCGGTGGCCCGCACCTCGGAGCCGGCCGGCAGCGTGATCTCCACGTCGACCGAGGAGCCCTTGGCGAACGGTGACCGCTCCTTGACCCCCTTGACCAGAAGTTTTCCGTTCGCGAACTCGACGCGGGTGCGCTCGGCGGCCCGGACGTCCGCCTCCCGGTCCGCACTGTTGGGGCGTACGTCGACGACGGTGGAGGCGCCGTCCCCCGCGGTGACGCGGAAGGTGCCGGACTCGATGGAGAGGGTGGCGGTGATGGGCTCGGGGGTGTCGAAAGAAGGCATGGCTGTCCCGTCCTGGTGGCTCGACGAGCCCCAGGGGGCTCGATGTCGGTGTGGTGCAGCAGCGGTGAGGTCGTGGCGCCGGCGGCCCCGGGTGGAGCCGGCCGGTCAGCGCACCCAGCCCGTGAAGCCGCCGCCGAAGCCGCGGGCCTCGCGGCGGCGCCGGTAGCGCCCGGCCCGCCGCCCGGCTGGCCCAGGGCCGCGGAGACGGCGCGGACCAGCCAGGCGTTGACCGAGAGGCCGTCACGGCTCGCGGCCTCCTCCACGCGGGCCTTCACGTGGGCCGGGAGGCGGAGGTTGATGCGGGCGGTGCCGCCCTCGTCCGGGACCTCGGGAGCGGGGGGCGCGGGCGGCTTCACGGCCATCAGCGCCGCGTACTCCGCCTCGGCGTCGAACGGCTCCGCGGACGGCGGGGGCGTCACCACGAACTCGGGGTCGAGACCGCGCAGTCGCACGTCCACCGAGCCCGGCGCGAGATCGCTGGTGATCTCTTCGGCGGCGGCGGACAGGGCGTTCAGCAGGGTGAGCCGTGCCGCCGATTCGAGCGGGGCGGTGAGGCGCTCGGCCAGGGCCCGGGCCTCTTCGCCCCCGGCCTCGGCGGCCACCGCGAGCTCCTGCCGGAGCTGGTCGACGTACTGCGTGAGGTTCATGACGCCATAATGGCACCATCGTGGTGCCATCGCAAGTGCCAGTCGCACCATGGAGTGCCACGAGGCGCCACGCGGCGCCATGAGATGCCACGCGGCGCCACGAGGGACCCCAGAGCCAGAAAAAAGTTGAAAGCTGAACCGAATCGCGCTACCTTGAATTTCGTTGAACCTTCAACAGAAGCTTCCCAGTGAAGCTCGTCCCCCAAGGAGCACGCCATGGGTCTCTTCGGCCGCAAGAACGACACCACCACCGTCACCGCCCCCGCGCCCGCGCCCGCCGCGATCGACCCGGCGCTCGCCGCGCTGACCGGCGACTACACGATCGACCCCTCCCACTCGACCATCGGCTTCGTCGCCCGCCACGCCATGGTCACGAACGTCAAGGGGTCCTTCCGCGACGTCTCGGGCACGCTGCACCTGGACGGCACCGACCCGTCCCGCTCGACGGCCTCCATCGACGTACGGATGGACAGCATCGACACCGGCAACGCCGACCGGGACGGTCACCTGAAGAGCGCGGACTTCTTCAAGACCGAGGAGTTCCCGGAGATGACCTTCCGCACCACCAAGGCGGAGGCCCTCGGTGGCGACGACTACCGCGTCACCGGCGAGCTGACGATCCTCGGCACGACGAGGCCGCTCTCCGTCGACCTGGAGTTCAACGGCTCGGCCAAGGACCCGTTCGGCAACGAGCGCGTCGGCTTCGAGGGCAAGGCCGAGATCCTGCGTTCCCAGTGGGGTCTCACCTGGAACGCCGCGCTGGAGACCGGCGGCGTGCTCGTCTCCGACAAGATCAAGCTGAACTTCGACATCTCGGCGATCAAGGCCGCCTCCTGAGCCTTACCCCTCCCGCCGCCCGCCCGCCGTGTGCCCCAGGATCGCCTCCGCGAGCGGTCCGAGCACGGCCGGGGGCAGGGCGTGCCCCATGCCCGGTATCTCCACCAGCCGGGCGCACGCGACGACTTGGGCCAGGTGCTGGGGGTGCGGGGGCGGGAAGACCGGCTCGCCAGGGGCCGAGACGACGAGGGTCGGGACCGAGTTCCGGGCCAGTTCGGCGGTGCGCAGCATGCCGGAGTCGTCGGCGCGGCCGTGCGCGGTCGAGACCGCGTAGGTACCGGCGTGCTCGATGACGCGCCGCTCCAGTTCCCTGAAGTACGCCTCGTCGAAGGGGAGTTGGTTACCGCCCAGCACACGCCAGTGCTCCACCCGCCGGTCCAGTTCGGCCGCCGGGCCGTGGTCCTCGACCGGGTGCGCCCACAGCTCGAGCACTTCCGGCGCGATGCCGGGCAGCTCCGCGACGGGTACGCGCGTACCGTCCGGCCGCACGTAGGGCGTCTCGCTCAGCGCGCACGTGCCCAACAGGGTGGCGCTCAGCACCCGTTCGGGATGGTCGGCCAGCACCAGCTGGGTGAGCATGCCGCCCAGCGACAGCCCGACGAGGTGCGCCCGCTCGACCCCGAGGCCGTCCAGGACCGCGATGACATCCTGTGCCAGGTCCGTGACACGGTACGGCTGCTCGTCGAAGGAGTGACTCGACCTGCCCGTGTCGCGGTGGTCGTAGCGGATGACGTGGTGGTGCTCGGCGAGCGCGTCCACCAGCGGCTCCGGCCAGCCGATCCCGGAGGCCTGGGCCCCCATGACCAGGAGCAGCGCCGGGGCGTCGGCCGGCCCGCGCCGCTCGGTCCACAGCCGCACTCCCGGTGCGACCTCGACGTACTGCTCCCGCACCCGCTCGTCGGCATGCTTCATGAGCCACCCTCCCGTACGACAGGACCGCACCTCGATTCCGGGCGGCCACTTTACGAGACGGACCGTATCGTCTCGAATGTACGGGGGTCAAGTGCCGGGCCTCGGCCGTCATGCAAGGTCAGAAGTTGCCTCCGCCGAAGTCACCGCCGCCCCCGAAGTCGCCGCCGCCCCCGAAGTCACCGCCTCCGCCGAAGCCGCCGCCGAAGTCCCCGGGATCGAAGTCCGCGCCGGACTGGTCGCCGCCCTCATAGCCGCCACCGGCGTCGCCGTATCCGTAGCCGTAGTCCGCCGCGTACGCGGGGCCCGTCATCATCCCGCCGAGCATCGTGCCGATGAGCAGGCCCGGCAGGATGCCTCCGCCGAAGTACCCGCCCGCCCACGGGCCGTAGGCCGGACCGGCCTCCCAGTAGGGGCGCCGCTCTCCCGCGTCCGTGTCCACCGTGCGCACCATCGGGTCCTGTCCGTCCGCCAGGCGTGCCGCGTCGGCCGCGCAGACCGGGACCTCGCGCCGCGCGCCGCCGGGCGGAGCCCACGTCGCGTCCTGGACCGAGGGGCCGTGCCGGGGGTCGAAGAAGCAGGGGGCCCGGCGCTCCGGCAGCGGGCGGCCCTCCGCGCCGGCGGCGAGCAGCGCCAGGGAGAAGCGTCCGTCCTCCAGGGCCTGGGTCACCCCGCGTACGTCCTCGGGGTGCGCCGCGGCCGCCATGTACGACTTCGCCTTCTCGTACGCGTCGAGCGCGTGTTCGTAGTCGGCGCGCATCGCATCGTCCGCCCCGGGCTCGGCGGGGTGGAAGTCGAGCCGGTCCAGTTCCTCGCCGAACGCGGTGATGTCCTCGTCGACGACGACGGACAGTTTGCGCAGCGCCTCGCGCTGCGCCTCCTCGTGGCGCCGCTTCTTGCGCCGGATCACGGCGTACGCGCCCACGCCACCGGCCACGATGACCACGCCGACCCCGGCCAGGGTGCCCACCGAGACGCCTTCGCCCACGGGGCCGCCGCTCCAGGACCGCGGGGCGTCGCCCCTGGCCTGCGCGATCGCCTCGTCGACGAATTCGTTGAGCTGCGTGTTCGTGTCCTGGCCCCGGACCAGCGAGACGAGGTTGGTGACGGCGTTGCCCGTCAGCACCGACCGGTCGGCCCTGGCGTCGAAGCCGTCGCCGAGCCGGACCGCGTACACGCCGGTGACGCCCGTCTCGGTCCGCAGCTTCTGGAAGATGTCCTGCCGCGGGAAGTCCTGCGGCAGCACGGCCACGAACACCGGCTTGTCCGCGTCCTCGATCTTCTGGGCGAGGGCGTCGGCCTGGGAGTCGGACAGCTGGTCCGACGCCGCGGGATCGACGTACACCGGATCTTTCTGCCACGCCTCGGCCACGTCCGAGGTGCTGGAGACGGCCGAGGCCCCGGGAGCCGCCGTGAAGGACGCGGCGCCCAGGGCGAGCATCAGCCCGGAAAGCCCCACACTGAACCGCTTCGTCCGATTCCTCATACTTCGAACGTAACCCAGGGGGGCCGCCCGCGGAGGTTCGGGGGGTTACCCGGGGGGCGAGGGTTGCCCGGGGCAGGGCTTTCCCGGGGGTAGGGGTTCCCCGGAGGCGAGGAGTTACTCGGACGGCTCGACGCCGGCGCGCAGCAGACCGTACGTGTACGCGTCCTCCAGCGCGCCCCACGACGCGGCGATGACGTTCTCCGCGACGCCCACGGTCGACCACTCCCCCACGCCGTCCGACGTCGAGATCAGCACGCGCGTGGTGGACGACGTGCCGTGCTTGCCCTCCAGGATGCGGACCTTGTAGTCCACCAGCTCCAGCTTCGCGAGCTGCGGGTAGATCCGCTCCAGGCCGACCCGCAGCGCCCGGTCGAGGGCGTTGACCGGGCCGTTTCCCTCCGCCGTGGCGACGATGCGCTCCCCCTTGGCCCACAGTTTCACGGTCGCCTCGTTGGCGTGCGTGCCGTCGGGCCGGTCCTCGACGATCGCCCGCCAGGACTCCACGCGGAAGTAGCGGCGGGCCCGGCCCTCGGCCTCCTCCCTCAGCAGCAGCTCGAAGGAGGCGTCGGCGGCCTCGTACGTGTAGCCCTGGAGCTCGCGCTCCTTGACGCGCTCCACGACCCGGCCGACCAGCGCGCGGTCGTCGCCGAGGTCGACGCCGAGCTCCTTGCCCTTCAGCTCGATGGAGGCGCGGCCCGCCATGTCGGAGACGAGCATGCGGATGCGGTTGCCGACCAGGTCCGGGTCGATGTGCTGGTAGAGGTCCGGGTCGACCTTGATCGCGGAGGCGTGCAGGCCCGCCTTGTGCGCGAACGCCGAGACACCCACGTACGGCTGATGCGTGGAGGGCGTGAGGTTGACGACCTCGGCGATGGCGTGGGAGACGCGGGTCATCTCGCGCAGCGAGCCCTCGGGCAGGACCCGCTTGCCGTACTTCAGTTCCAGGGCGGCGACGACGGGGAAGAGGTTGGCGTTGCCGACGCGCTCGCCGTAGCCGTTGGCCGTGCACTGCACGTGGGTGGCGCCGGCGTCGACGGCGGCGAGGGTGTTGGCGACCGCGCAGCCGGTGTCGTCCTGGGCGTGGATGCCGAGGCGGGCGCCGGTGTCGGCGGCGACGGTGGCCACGCACGGCCTGGACCTGGGCGGGGAGCATGCCGCCGTTGGTGTCGCACAGGACGACGACGTCGGCACCCGCCTCGGCGGCGGCCCGTACGACGGACTTCGCGTACTCGGGGTTGGCGCGGTAGCCGTCGAAGAAGTGTTCGCAGTCGACGAAGACGCGGCGGCCCTGCTCGCGCAGGTAGGAGACGGTGTCGCGGACCATCTCCAGGTTCTCGTCCAGGGTGGTGCGCAGGGCGAGTTCGACGTGCCGGTCGTGGGACTTGGCGACCAGGGTGATGACGGGGGCACCGGAGTGCAGCAGGGCGTTGACCTGCGGGTCGTCGGCCGCCCTGGCGCCCGCGCGGCGGGTGGCGCCGAACGCGACGAGCTGGGCGTGCCGGAAGGTGATCTCCTGCTGGGCCCGCGCGAAGAACTCGGTGTCGCGCGGGTTGGCGCCGGGCCAGCCGCCCTCGATGAAGCCCACGCCGAAGTCGTCCAGATGCCGGGCGATGGTCAGCTTGTCCGCGACGGTCAGGTTGATGCCTTCGCGCTGGGCGCCGTCGCGCAGCGTCGTGTCGAAGACGTGGAAGGCATCGTCGGGAGTGCTGGTTTCCGTCATGCTGATCTGGCTCCTGTGTCGGATCTCGGTCTACCGGAAGGACCGGCTCCACCGCCCACAATGATCCCGCGCGCTCCGCGTCCGGCTGAAGTTGGGCCGGGAAACGAAAAAACCCCTCGCGGGTGCGAGAGGTCTGCGCGCGGGTCGAGGACGACGGTGTCCGCCCGTACGTGATGGGTACGAGACGGTCACTGCGGACCGGCGCGCCTGCTGCCAATAATCATGGCGAACGAGAGCACGGACGCAGCCTGCCACAGCCGCGGCCCGCCGCGCGGCCGCGTCTCACGATGCGGTCGGCGTGCCGGACGCCTCGCCTGCGCTGCGGATCAGGGCCGGGCCGATGGCCTGGCGGCCCTTCCGGTGCGAGGGGCTCGGTCTTCCCCTTCCCGGTCGGGTCAGGTCAGGTCAGGTCAGGTCAGGGTGCGCAGAAGACGTCCGGCCCGTTCGTTAATATCCCCCGGCACTGGCCCGGCTGACGCCGACGCGAAGGCGACGACCGTGGCGCCCTTGCTGACGGAGGGGTGGCGCGCCGCGATGTCGTTGCGGCCGCCCTTGGGTCGACGTCACCCAGACGGGCCGCCGGGGCGCCCCTACGCGCCCGAGGCGAGCGCGCCGTCCAGGAACTCCCGTACGTGGGTGAGGACTTGCTCACGGCCGGTGCCGCGCAGCCCGATCGCCACGTGGATGGAGAACCCGTCGAGGAGCGCCCGCAGCCGGGCGGCGAAGCGGTCGGGGTCGACCGGCCCGAACTCGCCGCGCGAGACGCCTTCGGCGAGCAGCGCCACGAGGTCACGGTGCCAGGCGCCCTCGATCGCGGCCTGCCGGTCGCGGCTTTCCTCGTCGGCGTTGAGGGAGCGGTTCCAGACCTCCAGCCAGAGCGTCCAGTGGGGGTCGCCGGGGCCGTCGGGGACGTACAGCTCGACGTAGGCGTCCAGACGGGCGCGGGCCGTGCCGGGGCGGGCGAGGAGGCGGCCGCGCTCGATGCCGAGCCGGCCCTCGCTCCACTCCAGGGTGCGCAGCAGCAGTTCGTCCTTGGTACGGAAGTAGTAGAGGAGGTGCCCGGAACTCATGCCCACCTCGCGGCCGAGCGCGGCCATGGTCAGCTTCTCCAGGCCGCGCTCGGCGATCATCTCCATGGCCGTGGTCAGCACGTCCTCACGCGGTGGGGCGTTCTTCCGCGCGCGGACCTGACCGACCATGTCACTGCTCCTTGGCTTACGTCTTCGCTGCTGCTGAGTGATGCGGTGGTTGCCACCGGGCGCCGGCCCCGCCCTCACGTCGATGCGCTGTCGCACCCGCCTCGAACCGCGCCTGCAGCACGCTCGCGATCTGGCGCTCCATCTTAGGCGTCGCCTTCCGGTACGCCGCTTCGGCCCGAGGTGAGTCCGTCGCAGTCGGGGGTGCGCGTGCTCTCGATACGAGCGTCGAGCATGGCGGCGTACGTGATGCTGGCGTGCGCCTCCGCGTGGCCACGGCCCGCCTGTCCGAGTGGGCTGTCGACACTGGCGCCGACGGCGTGGAGCCCTCCACCGCTTCGCTCACGAGATCACCCTTGACGCCGATGACCGCCCCATCGTCCGGATGCTCGACCGAGCACTCACCGGCGAGGGAATGGAGCCGGAGGACGGGGGCTCGAACCGCGAAGTATTCCCCCATCTCCGACCTCGCCAGCCGTCTCCGCGACGCCACCGGCAGCGGCAGCGGCAGCGGCAGCGGCAGCGGCGAGTGCCACGCCGTCGGCCTGATCCACGACTTCGCGAACAACCATGCAACCGTCGCCGAGGCGTGCGCCGAGCTGGCGGCCATCGAGTCCGGCCACGTCTGACGAGAGCGTCGGCCACCGCGGCCCGGATCTGGGGCAGCGGATCATGGTCACATCCCAACTACCACCAGGAGACGCAGAAATGAGTACCGGCCCCGCCGACTTCGTAGCCGCCGCCGCAGAGATCCTCACCACAACCGACCCCAGCCCTCAAGAGCGCGCCGTCGCAGCCCTCCTCAACCACCTGGCCGACCACTGGCGCCATCAGGACCCACAGACCCAGCAGCACGCCCGCGCCGTCGCCCGGGCCATCCGTGAGGCCGCCTCGTGACGTGCGCGGCATGACCGATCGGCGCTCCCCTCAGCGCTGCCGACGACGGCGCCGGACCAGGCCGCCGACGATGAAGACAGCGAGGACCAACCAGATCGTCACGAAGAGGATCTGTCCCCACACCGGCCAGTCAGGGCCTCCACCGGGGGCAGCCAGAAACTGAGAATTCATCGCAGTCCTCTCGGGTCGACGGCTCAGTGCATCTCTCCATGCCCACTGAGAGGCGCGGCATGACCGGCCGAACCCCGCTGGACGAGAGGACGCCGAGGCCACCATCTAGCGCGTACGCGCCTACGCCCACGAGCCGCGCCACAAGAACGCCACGGCCCTCCTCTCCGCCATCGACGAACCGCCCGGCCCGGCAGCGAACGAAGTGACCGGACCCTCCGGGTTCGCGGTGATCGACGCTTTCATTCACCTCGACCAGCACAGACAGAAGGGGCCGACGCATTCCCCGAGCATGCTCGGGGGTGAGAGAGCGTGGGCCCCACCAGTTGAAAACTCCGCAAAGGAGCCTCACCGCCATGGTAGGCCGACCCGACCTCATCGCCCCCGAGATCGCCGAGCAGTACGGCGTGGGCATCCACACCGTCACCAAGAGCTGGGCCCGGCACCCGCAATGGCCGACCTCCCACAAGCGGGGCCGTTACAAGGCGTACGACGCTCAGGCCGTCGCCGACTTCGTGCGTGAGCACGTGGCGCGCCCTCTCATCGAGCTGGAGCTGCGCCGCCTGTACACCGCACGCGAGATCGCCGACGCCACCGATATCAGCGAAGGCACCATCCGCGCGGACCGGTCGCGCGGGCGCTGGCCCGAGCCCGATCCCGAAGGCAGCTCGGACAGCGTGAACCGTTGATACGGCAAGGACGTCGCCGAGGCCCTGGCCGGACGCCGCGGATACCGCCGCCACACCAACCCGGCCTGAGCTGAGGAGAGCCCGCCATGCGGTCCACACTGATGCTGTGCTCAGCACGCTCGCCGGTGTCGCTCTGGCCTGCCTCACCACGCACTGGACGGACCGCAGCGCCAGCGCCGCCGAGCACCACCAGCGTGTTCTGGACGCCACCGCGCAGCTGCTCGCCGCTGCTCTGGCGTTGGCGAGTCCCAGACCAGCTAGGCGCGGGCGGACCTGCACCGTGCCACTCGGCCGTCACCGCGCTGGGAATCTTGGCCCGCCGCTGCGGTCCACACTCCCAACCGGAGTTACAGGGCGTACTTGCCGTCCACAATGGCCAAGGTCCAGTGAACTCGGTCACTGGCTGAAATATCCAGCTTCTCTTTGCCGGGATCCGTGTATATCTGGCCGACAGTCACCGGCACGTCACATCGAACGACAGTCGGTTTGTTCTTCGGGTTACCCCTGAAGACAATCTTCAGCTTCTTGCTTCCCGAGCATTTAATGTGCACCGTGTACACATCTTTCCCCGGTGTGAAGTCCGGTAGCGTCTGAGACCCGACGCCTTCGCGGATTTTTACCAAAAACTTCGGATGTTTTGGCAGCCGCAAGGCTTCGGAAACCGAGATCTTCTTGTTGGGCCCGGCCGATGCGGTGCCGGAAGGTTGGGGGTGCCTGGCGTCACTGGATTCCCCGCCCCCGGCTGAACAGCCCGCGGCAACAACCACCGTAAGCACAGCAGCTGTCGCAGTAGCGTAGCGGCCCATCGTGCCCTCCTGAACGTAGGAATCCCGCCCGAAGCCGACCACAGCGCCGGACGGGGATCGCGGAACTTAGTTGAGCACCCAGCCCTCGCGGTACGGGGCCCAGAACTTCATGTACCGCTTATTACCGATTTCGCAGTTGCTGTACCGCGTCCCCGTGTAACCGTATACGTTTTCCTTCTTGATGCCGTAATTTCCCTTGACCGTGGAATGCGCCTTCACCTTGCCGCTGGTGTCCACGCCGAGTTCCGACGTCCAGCTCTTTTGCACATCACCAGTGACCGTGGCTTCGACCTTGCCCAACCACATCAACTTGAACTCAGTGCTCAGGCTGACGGAGGCGCCGTACGACGTCGTACCCGAACGCTTGCTGGAGAACCTGAAGGTCACCGGGTAAGACTTGTTATTCGTGACGAATGTCGAGTACTTGACCGACATCGTATTCTTCAGGTTTTTCGTGATCTTGACCAGAGTGGTCGGAGTGCAATAATCCACCACCTGGTTGTCCTGGTCCCCCAGTTCCGGTCCGTCCGTCGCGCCCGGCAACGCCATGTCTTCCTCTAGCGGCGCTTCACTGTCCGTACCGGTGACGACTTCCCCAGGCGCGAAGCCCGGCACCGAGTCCGGTTCCACCGCAGCGTCCTCGCTAACAGTGGGCGGATCAATATTCGGGTTCGGCCCCTCAACAGCGCTGGCCGATGCCACCCCACCAACGAGCAGAAGGCCGGTGACTCCGGCCACGAGTCTGGTCCTGACTCCGCGCATGTGTCCCCCTCTATGTCATGTCCCTGCGGTCAACGGGCATGATCACAACACGTCCTTGATCAGGAAGCTAGGTACTTGAGCGCGATCTGAGCATGGCGTCATGTACGGGACTCCGGTCTGGCGGCACCCCCGACGACTGACACCCGCCGCGAGACAGCAGACGCGTGCACGTATCTGCGTCGTGCGTGGCCGTGCCCCATACTGAGCCGCAGATCCGGCATGCCCGGAAACAACAGGCCCGCCGCATGCGGGCCTTCGTCATGTCACTGGTCCGGCCCCTCTGACAACTCCTGCTCCAACCGCTCCAGATGTCGCACCTCGCGTGCTCGTGCGTCTAGCGGCTGCAGTGGCGCCCGGAGTAGACGGATCGTGGGTGGAGTGGCCACCCCGTACATGCCGACGATAAGGGTGACCAAGCAGTAGATGGCCTGGCCCGTAGCGGGCCCGTGTTCAGGCTTAGCGAGCCAACCAAGCGACAAACCCTCAGCTACGACGAGCGCAAACACAAGAATGATCCAACTCGCCCCCTTGAAGTAGGCGCGCATCGACCTGGTAGTCCGCTGGTTTGCCTCGGGTGTCAACGCTTCAAGTCGAGCCCTTGCGGCGCTCACTTGCTCCCGCGTTGGCTGTGCCGGAAGGGATTCCAGTACAGAGCGGTACTCCTCCGAGATGGCAGTCAGAGAGACACCGAGAGCTTTGCGGTTCTGGTCCACCTCTACGACGCCCACGAGCAAAATCACTGGCGCGACCGCAGCCACCGTGGCAGCGAATGTCTCCGTCATCTGCATAGCGCAAGACTTCCACGCTTCGTCAGAATGCAGCCCATCGGTAGACCGGTCCGCTTTCCTGTGAGGGCCCGGGGCCTTCGCACGTCCACAGGAGTGGACCGCATGGCCGTACGTAAGGACAGCGGGGCTCCGACGGGTACAGCCTCCAGCCGCCGGCCGACGATCCGGACGCGCTGGTGTGCCGCCGCGACGGCGCCCCCGATCCGGAGCCGGGCGACCCACCGGCGTCCCAGGCCGCGCTCGACCCCGCCCCCCGCCAGTACCCGTGACACAGGCCCCCTTTCGCCTTCGGGCGGGAGGGGGCCCTTTCGTCATGCCCCGGCCGAGCCGAGGCGCAGATGATGCAGCATGAGCAGCGCCGCCACCGCGTTCGCCGAGCGCACTTCACCGCGCGCGATCAAGTCGGGCACCGACGCCAGCGGCACCCACTCACGCCGTGCCGACTCGAAGTCGTCAGCAGGGACGGCCCGGACCTGCTCGGCCTGGTCGGACCAGTACACGCGGTGGTGCGAGGTCGAAATCCCGGGCATCGGATCTACAGCGAGGAGCAGCTGCATCGGGCCCGGGCGCCACCCGGTCTCTTCCTCGAACTCTCTCGCCGCCGCGACCGCTGGGTCCTCGCCCGCACCGGTTCCGCCTGACGGAAGCTCCCAGCCCCACGCCTCCGTGATGAAGCGGTGCCGCCAGAGCAATAGCACCTCGTTCGCCTCGTTGACGACGTGGCCACCGCGACTGGGCGCAGACGGATGACGGTGTGATCCAGGTGCCGGCCGTCAGGCAGTTCGACGTCCGCCATGTTCACCTGTGCCCACCGGTTCTCGTACACGGTGCGCTCGCCGAGGTTCCGCCACACTGACACGCCGCTGCCTCTCATCGGGGACCCTCCCATCCGACCACACCCGGCTACAGGGGGATTCGCAGGGTGTCGTCGATGCGTCCGACGACGTCGGCCACGGCGCGGCTCCGGGTGGAGGCGAGGGCGCGCCGTACACCGGCAAGCCGGTCGTACAGGCGGTGAGACTCCATGCCCTGCACGGTGTCGAGCATCCGCGATGCGGTTCCTGCCGCCTGGTCGACCTCGCCCGCCTTGACCTCGCAATCGGCGAGGGTGGCGAGCCGGTGCACGCGCCCACGCTCGTGCGCCTGGATGGCGACGGCCTCGGCCGCATACTGCTGAGCGATCCCCGCGTCGCCGAGCCGCATGAGGGTGTCGGCGAGCGAGGTCTCCAGGAGGCCGGGCTGCACGTATCCGGTCTCCGCCGGCTCCTCGTCGGGGCGAATCCGCCCGGCTGCGGTCTCTGCCTGCTGCATGGCCCGGTGGGCGCCGCTCTGGTCTCCCATTCGTGCGAAGGCCTTTGCCTGCATCGAGTGCAAGTCGCACGCCAGAGCAGGGCTGATGGCCTGCCCGGCTGTTCGGAGTCCCGCCTCAGCGAAAGCGACGGCCTGCCGGTGATCTCCGAGGTAGAGCGAGTGGTTGACCAGGAGCGCGATCACGTACCCGCCGAACGCGCGGTCTCCGCTGGCCTTCGCGAGCCGGAGGGCCTGGTGGTAGTAGCGCTGGGCGAGGCCCTGTGCGTTCGAGTCGTAGGCGCAGATCCCAGCGATCGCCACCAACCCACCGATGGCGCGGTGCAGTTCGCGGCCCGTGCCATCGGTGTACGTACCGCGCATCAGCGGGGCTGTGTCCTGCACGAGATAGCGCACGACCCGGGTGCGCGTAGCGACGCCGCCCGCTTTCCGGTACATCTGCTCGTAGTGACTGCGCGCGGTACGTAGTTGCTCCACGTCGGGCAGGCCGACGCGGATCGTGCCGCGGCTGGACACGTCGGCGTCGTCGGGCGGGTTCTCCCACTCCCAGACCGGCCCGACCGCGGGGAGTCCGGTGATGACCGGGACCTGTTGGAGATCCTCGCGTTGCTGGTGGTCACCGTGCCAAAGGGCCGTTGCCTTGCCGATAAACCCATCCAGTGGCGTGCTGGGCGCAGCGCTCGCTGCACCCATGCCGATGTCATCGAGAGACAGCGTCCGTCCCAGCCGTGGCCCGAGAACCTCGGCGATGAGATCCGGGACTATCCCACGTGGGCGCTCGCCCCGCAGCCAGCGGATGACGGAACTGTGGTCATAACGCATGCGCTTCCCTCGTGCCGCTCCGGCCTGATTCACCCGCGTGGCCAGACCCACACGGGACATGCCGGCTTCGTCCAGGAGGGCGTCGAGCAGGGTATTCGGCTCCGATTCACACAGTGTGTGAATGGAGCAATGCCGACGCGGGGCCTCACACACTTCCCGGCTCCCTGACCAGCGCGAACGATGTGTGTGAACGAACCGGCCACTCACGTGGAGGCCCGCACATGTCCATCGCCCGCAGCACCGACGTACCGTCGCTCCCAATCGAACTGCCTGCTCCCAGCGGCCTGGCCGAGGATCAGGTGTGCGGTCGGCGATGCCTCTGGTGTGCGGCCTCCCTCAACACCGCCATCGCCCTCGACCTCGGGGAGCGCCGCGAGGTGAGCGCGCACGGCAGCACCAGTAGCTGGTTCCCCCGCTGCTGCCGCCCGTGCGGCTTCGAGCACATTTATCGGGCGCTCCTCGACCACACCCAGTCCTGCGAGCAGTGCGCCGACGATCTCACCCGCTGCCCCATCGGCAAGGCGCATGGCCATGCGGCAGGTGCGGCGATGAGTGAGGGCGTGCGGTACTGCTGCCGCTGCGACGAGCCGATCACTCACAAGCACCCCGGTACGGCCACCGCGAAGATCTCTATGTCCGCTGGGGGCGCCGTCCTGTGGCTCCACGAGAAGTGCCCGAAGCGACCTCCGCTCGTGATCCGCATCCCCCGGTAGACCCCCGGCCGTGTCCCTGATGAGGGGCGCGGACGGGACCGGGCGGTCGGCCCGACGGCACTCAGAGAGCGGGCCGCTCCCTCGGCCACGGAGAGGAAGCCCCACACCCAAGCCCTATCAATCCCCGCCCCGGTGCGGTCTGTGTGGCTACACCGTCCGCGACGGCGAGCCTCACGAGGAACGTACGTTGGGAGACGCACTCTGGCACTCCCATGCCCCTGTTGTACACACCCGGGGGTGCCCGACTCTGGAGCCGGTGCACTGCGCTCCGTGCCTGTACGCCCTCATGACCGGGCGCGACGAGGAGCCGCACGGTTGCGACCAGGTGACCGCGCTCGCCGTGGACGGCATCCGGGTCGTCATCGTCACCGTGAGATGGACTGCCTGTGTCGCTGTCCGCGCGCGGAGGAGAGCGACGACGCTGAAGGCGGCGCGGGCGAAGGCGCGCGGCCTGTCGACGCCGACGAGCGCCGAGTAGACCCCGGCCGCGGCCCTGAGCAAGGGGCGCGGCCGGGTCCGGGCGGCCCGCCCGTCGCCGACCCCGAGGTGGGCTGCCATCGCCCTGGCAACTTGCAAACGGGCGGCCTAAGGCAGCTCTCGCTCGGGCGATCGACCCCACCACGACATCAGTTGATAGGTCGAGCGCAGATTGGGCCGTCCTGAGCTGCGCCAACTCCTTGCTCACGGCGCGTTCACTCAAGCCAAGCTGTGTCCCGACTTGCTGCTGCGGATACCCGGCATCCAACTGCCGCAAGATCTTCCGCTGCCGTTCATTCGTCACGGGCCCCTTCACCTGCTGCACCGCCTGCTGCCAAGGGGTCGCAAGTCCCGGTAGCCGCTCAAAATCCGCCGAGACCACGTCACGGTAGCAACATCCGAAACATGCCAGCCCGCGTCCTACTCACAGTCAGGCAGCACATGATTATCGATGAAGAGGTGACATGTTCGAATTTGCTTTCCCTAGGTCCGGGATTAGGGGATTCATGATCAAGAGGGCGATAGGCGCCGGCGTGGCCGCACCCCTCCTCACCGGGGCGATTGCGGCCAGAAGCACTGCGACCACCACGGACAACAAGGCCGAGGCCACCGTTGCAGCCGTGAGCGACCCTGACTGGGGGGGCGCCACCCCGGGGGTCGAGGAGATCGCGAGACTCGCGGAATCCAACGCGGCTAAAGATGCCGGCTAGGGGTGAACCCCATCCCACAAGGCGCCGCCCGTCCGCCAGCACCCCACAGGCGGACGGGCGGTCCATGTCACCAGCGAGCCCTGAGCGCCCGCTGGTGACATGCCCATGGGGTGCTCGTGGAACAAGACGGCCAGGGCGGGGACATGAGTCCTCCTCCCCGGGTGGCAGCCCCGCTCTGGTCCCCCAGGTGAGGCCCCGACGACGGCGACCCAGGGCCTCCCCTCTCCCGTGGGAGACGAATGGGAGTTGACCACTCCCAGCAAGGGCAGATCTAGGCTAAGTAAAGCTAGCTAAGGCTAAGTCCTTCAGCGGGACTTTCCAGGTCAGCTCACCGACCAGCGGTGGCAGGCTGCTGCTGGGTGATGCAGTGGATGCCGCCACCCCCGGCAAAGATCGTACGGGCGTCCACGAGCGTCACCGTACGGTCGGGGAAGAGACCGCGGAAGATGCCCGCGGCGAGTTCGTCGTTCGGGTCGCCGAAGGCGCACAGGACGACGCCGCCGTTGCAGAGGTAGTGGTTGATGTAGGAGTAGTCGACCCAGCCCTCGTCGTCCTTGAGGACGGTCGGGGCGGGTACCTCGACGATCCGCAGGGTGCGGCCGCGCGCGTCCGTCTGGCCCTTGAGGGTCGCGATGATCTCCTTGCTGACCTCGAAGTCGGGGTGGGCGGGGTCGCGCTGGGAGTGGACGAGGACGACGCCGGGCGCGGCGAAGGCGGCGACGATGTCGACGTGGCCGAGGGTGCCGTAGCCGTGGCCGGGGTAGTCGGCGGTGAGGCCGCGCGGCAGCCAGATCGCCTTGGTGGTGCCGAGGTGGGCGTGGATCTCCGCCTCGACCTCCTCCTTGGTCAGGCCGGGGTTGCGCTCGGGGCCGAGCTGGACGGTCTCGGTGAGCAGGACGGTGCCCTCGCCGTCGACGTGGATGCCGCCGCCCTCGTTGACCAGCTTCGAGGCGTACGTCCGTGCCCCGGCCAGGTCGGCGACGTACGCACCGATCTTGGAGTCGTGCTCCCAGCGGGCCCACTCCTGGGCGCCCCAGCCGTTGAACGTCCAGTCCACGGCGGCCAGTCGCCCCTTCCCGTCGGTGAGGAAGGTGGGGCCTATGTCCCGCATCCAGGCATCGTCCAGCTCCCGTTCGACCACCTCGATGTCCGGGCCGAGCAGTTCGCTCGCGTACGCGGACTGGGCGGGGCCGCAGACCACGGTGACGGGCTCGAAGCGGCGTACGGCGCGGGCGACGTTCGCCCAGGCGAGGCGGGACTCGTCGAGGCCCGCGGGGTCGTCGAAGGTGGGGTTGGGGCACGGCCACGCCATCCAGGTGCGTTCGTGCGGGGCCCACTCTGCGGGCATGCGGAAGCCGTCGGCGGCAGCAGACATGGCGTACACCTTCGTAAGAGAGAGGGAGAGGGGACGGAGAGTCGGAGTCAGAGGAAGTAGAGGCGGTTCAGGGAGACCGAGTCGGCCGGCTCCGAGCGGATCGGGTCACCGTCGAGGGTGACGAGGCCGGTCCCCTGGTTGACGTGCACGGCTCCGGTACGAGAGTTGAGGCGCAGGTCGGCCGGACCGATGCCGCGCGTGCCGCGTACCGCGACCCTGCGGCGGCGGGTGGGCATCGTGTCGTTGCCCTGGTCGACGGCTGCCTGCGCGACGAACGCCACGGAGATGTCGGCAGGTACCGCGCCGTGCGCCCCGAACAGCGGGCCGAGGACGAGGGGTTCGCAGGTGTCGGTGGCGGCGTTGGGGTCGCCGGTGACGCCGTAGGCGGGGAAGCCGGACTTCAGGACCATCTGCGGCTTGGCGCCGAAGTACTGGGGGCGCCACAGCACGATGTCGGCCAGCTTGCCGACCTCCAGGGAGCCCACCTCGTGGGCGAGGCCGTGCGCGAGGGCGGGGTTGATGGTCAGCTTGGCGATGTAGCGCAGGACGCGCGCGTTGTCGTCGTGCGGGCCGTCGCCCTCCATGGGGCCCAGCTCGGCCTTCATCTTCCCGGCCATCGCGAAGGTGCGGCGTACGGTCTCGCCCGCGCGGCCCATGCCCTGCGCGTCGGACGAGGTGATGCCGATGGCGCCCAGGTCGTGGAGCACGTCCTCGGCGCCCATCGTCCCGGCCCGGATGCGGTCGCGGGCCATGGCGGCGTCGCCCGGCAGGTCGGTCTTGAGGTCGTGGACGGAGACGATCATGCCGTAGTGCTCGGCGACGGCGTCCCGGCCGAAGGGCAGGGTGGGGTTGGTGGAGGAGCCGATGACGTTCGGGACGCCCGCCATCTTCAGGACGTTCGGCACGTGGCCGCCGCCGCACCCCTCGATGTGGAAGGCGTGGATGGTCCGGCCTTCGAGGACCTTCAGGGTGTCCTCCACGGAGAGGCACTCGTTCAGGCCGTCGCTGTGCAGGGCGACCTGCACGTCGTGCTCCTCGGCGACGCGCAGCGCGGTGTCCAGCGCGCGGGTGTGCGCGCCCATGTCCTCGTGGACCTTGAAGCCGGACGCGCCGCCCTCGGCGAGCGCCTCGACGAGCGGGGCGTCGTGCGAGGACGAACCGCGGCCGAGAAAACCGATGTTGACGGGCCAGGCGTCGAAGGCGTTGAACGCGTGCCGCAGCGCCCAGGGCGAGTTGACGCCGACGCCCCACACCGGCCCGAACTCCTGGCCGATGATCGTGGTGACACCGGAGGCGAGGGAGGCCTCCATGATGCGCGGCGAGAGCAGGTGGACGTGGGTGTCCACGGAGCCCGCGGTGGCGATCAGCCCCTCCCCCGACACGATGGACGTGCCGGTGCCGACGACGACGTCGACGCCGTCGAGGGTGTCGGGGTTGCCGGCGCGCCCGATGGCGTGGATGCGGCCTTCCCTGATGCCAATGGACACCTTGCGGATGCCCTGCACGGCGTCGATGACGACGACGTTGCTGATGACGACGTCGCAGGTGTCGCGGACGGCGGCGGCCTTCAGGTGCAGGCCGTCGCGGGCGGTCTTGCCGAATCCGGCGAGGAACTCGTCGCCGTAGGCCTGGGAGTCGGACTCCACGCGGATCGTCAGCCCGGAGTCGCCGAGCCGGACGTGGTCGCCGGCGCGGGGGCCGTGCGTGGCGGCGTACTCGTAGGGGGTGAGGCGGCGGGGTTCGGCGGGGTGGCCTCCGGGGCGGCTCATCGCTCGTCCTCCTGCTCAGTGGTGTCCGGTACGCCGAGGTAGCCGCAGGCGGCGGCGCGGCGCAGCGCCTCTTCACGGGCGCCCGGGGCGTCCAGGGGGCCGTCCACCAGGCCCGCGAAGCCGATGGCGATCCGCTCGCCGCCGATCGGCAGCAGTCCGACCTCGCCGCTCTCGCCGGGGCCGAAGCGGACGGAGGACCCGGCGGGCACGGCGAGGCGCATGCCGTACGCGGCGGCGCGGTCGAAGTCGAGCCGGGGGTTGGCCTCGAAGAAGTGGAAGTGCGAGGTCACGGAGACGGGCACGCCGGCGGTGTTGCGCACGGTCAGCGTGACGGCGGGCGCGGGGTCGTCGTGGGCCGGTCCGGGCAGCAGCGCGCCGGGAGCCTCGCTGCCGAGACTGCCGCTGCCGCCGCTAGCGCTGTCAACGCCGTCAAAGGTGAGGCCGTCGAGACCGCCGCCGATCGGGTCGGAGACCACCGCGAGGCGGGACCCGTCGTCGAAGACGGCCTCCACATGCACCTCGGTCACCACGTCGGCGACGCCCGGCAGGACGTCGTCCGGGCCGAGCACGGCACGGGCGCGCTCGACGGCCTCGGCGAGGCGGGCGCGTCGCGGGCGGCCTCGCACACCGTGTCGGCGATCAGCGCGGTCGCCTCGGGGACGTTGAGTCTGAGGCCGCGCGCCTTGCGGGCCCGGGCGAGCTCGGCGGCCCCGAAGAGCAGCAGCCGGTCGCGTTCGGTGGGCGTCAGTCGCACGCCGCACACCTCCCTGATCACAATTTAGAACGACACTCTAACCACGAAATCCGCACGCCGGAAGCATTGACGCGAGACCTTGGCACGGGTCACATTGAGCGCTGCTCAAAACTTGTGAGCGTCATCGAGATCAGCCGAGCGTCAGGGGCACCCTCATGCCGATAGAACAGCGCGGAGTCGACACCATCCCGGACGGGGAGCGCACCAGCGGACCCAGAGACCTCGTGTCGATCCTGATCGGCTCCAACCTCTGCCTGGGAGTGATCGTCTTCGGCTGGCTGCCGGTGTCGTTCGGCCTCGGCTGGTGGGAGTCGGTGAGCGCGGTGGTGGCGGGCACGGTGCTCGGCACCGCGCTCACCGCGCCCCTCGCCCTGGTGTCCCTGCGCACCGGGACGAACCTCTCCACCTCCTCCGGCGCCCAGTTCGGCGTGCGCGGCCGGCTCGTCGGCTCGGTCGTCGGCCTGCTGCTCTCGCTCGGCTACACCGCGCTGACCATCTGGATCGGCGGCGACGTGATGGTGGGCACCTTGCACCGCCTGATCGGCCTGCCGGCCGGCGCCCTCTCGTACGGCCTCGTCTACGCCCTGCTCGCCGCCGCCACCGTGATCGGCGCGGTCTTCGGCTACCGCGTCCTGCTGCGGCTCTCCCGGGTCCTCGCCTTCGGGATGACGGCGCTGCTGATCCTCGGCGTCATCGCGTACGCCCCCGACTTCACGACCTCGGCGCTGCCGGGCGCGGGCGGCTACCTCCTCGGCTCCTTCTGGCCGACCTGGCTGCTCGCCCTGGTGGCGGCGGGCCTGTCGGGCCCCATCGCCTTCATCACGCTGCTCGGCGACTACACCCGCTACGTCTCCCCGGCCCGCCACAGCTCCCGCGCGGTGCTCGGCGCGGCCTGGACGGGGCTCCTCGCGGGGCTGCTGATCCCGCAGCTCTTCGGCACTTTCACGGCGTACGCGGCGCGCGCGCCCTGGAGTACGCGGGCGGGCTCGTCGACGCCTCCCCCACCTGGTACCTGGTGCCGCTGCTGCTCGCCGCCTCCGCCGGGTCGGTGGGCAACGCGGGCCTGATGCTGTACTCGATGGGCCTCGACCTGGACGCCATCCTGCCCCGCGCCTCGCGCGCCCGCGCCACGTACACCGTCGCCGTCGTCGCCACGGCCTGCGTCTTCGTCGGCCACTACGCGTGGGAGGCACAGGACGCCATGACGTCGTTCGTGCTGCTCCTGACCGCGATCGGCACGCCCTGGGCGGTCATCACCCTGATCGGTTTCGCCCGCTGTCGTGGCGAGTACGACGCGGAGGCCCTCCAGGTCTTCAACCGCCGCGCCAAGGGTGGCGTCTACTGGTACCGCTCCGGCTGGAACGTCCGGGCGACCGTCGCGTGGGCGCTTGGTGCGGTGGTCGGGCTGCTGTCGGTCGCGCTCCCTTCGTATGAGGGGCCGCTGCTTGCCCTGACCTGGGGGGTTGACTGCAGTTTCCTGCTTTCGGGGGTGGTGGGCGGGGTGACGTACGCGATGCTGACCCGGCGCCCCGCCCGCGCCTCCGCCGTCGCCCCGCTTCCCCTCGCGGAGGAGGAGTCGGTGGCGGGCTGAGCGGTGCCGCGGTTCCCCGTGCCCCCGGCCCGGTTCAGCCGATGTCCAGGATCGCCTTGCCCTGGAGGCGGCGGGTCAGGAGGGTTTCGATCGCCTCCGGGGCCTTGTCCCAGGCGCCCCGCCAGGACGTGCCGGGGTCGAGCGTGCCGGCCGCCACCTGCTCCGCGAGCCAGGTCAGATCCCGGAAGAGGCCCGAGGCGCCGAGCAGCTGGAGGTTGACGAGGGAGCGGTTGTTTCGGCCCTCCTCCCCGTAGAGGGCCCTGAGCGGGAAGTGCTCCGGCTCGCCGCCTGCCTGCCCGACGGAGACCAGGGTGCCGTGCGGCCCCAACTTCTCGTACCCGGCGACCAGTTGGCGCCCGCCGATGACGTCCACCACGCCGTCCACCGGCGCTCCGGCCTCCTCGGGCGCGGCGATCACCTCGTGCGCACCGAGGGCCCGGAGCATGTCGCCCCGCCCCTCGGGGTCGCCGGTCACCTCGATGACGTGCGCGCCGCCCCGCCGGGCGAGCTGCACCGCGTACCGCCCGACGCCGCCGGTCGCACCCGTGACCAGCACCCGCCTGCCGAGGATCGGGCCGATCCGGTCCAGGGCGCGCAGGGCGGTGGCACCCGCGACCGGCACGGTGCTGATGGCGCCCAGATCCGCACCCTCGGGCACGACGCCGATCCGGTCCGCGTCGGCGACGCGGTACTCGGCCCAGCCGCCGTCGGGGGCGAGGGTCACCACGGGGGTGCCGACCGCGGGACCCGAGCCGTCGGCGGCGGCCCGCTCGACGACGCCGGCCGCGTCCCAGCCGAGCACCGCGCCTTCCGGCGCGCCCTCGATGCCCCACCGCACCTCGCCGTGGTTCAGGGAGGTGGCCCGTACGCGGATCAGGGCCTGGTGCGGGGCGGGCTCGGGGACGGGGGCCTCGCCGAGGCGGAGGCCGCCGGGGGCGGAGTGTCGACGAGCTGTGCGCGCATGGGAGTTGCCTTTCGGTGGACGCCACAGAGGGCCGCGGTCGCCGCGGTCGGGACCGGCCGCCGCCGATACTGCCACTGAGTGGCATAAGCCTTCAAGTGGCAATCGCCACGCAGGGCTGTCGCGGGCTAGACTTCCGGCATGGACGCGATGGACCTCGAACGGCTGCCCCTGCGGGAGCGCAAGAAGCTGCGGACGCGGCAGGCGCTCGTCGACACGGCTCTGGAGCTGTTCACGGAGCGCGGCTTCGACGGCGTGACACTCGACGCGCTGTGCGACGCGGTGGAGGTCAGCAAGCGGACGTTCTTCCGTACGTTCAGCAGCAAGGAAGACGTGGCGATGGCACCGACCCAGGATCTGTGGGAGGTGTTCCTGGAGGAGCTGGAGATCTGCGAACCGGCGCCGGGGCAGCCGCTGTTCGATGTGCTGCGGGACGCGCTGCTGGCCGCGCTCGGCCGCATGCCGGCGCAGGGCTGGGCCCATCGGGTGCTGCTCAGCCGCCGCCTCGCGGCGCACGCTCCGTCATGGACGCGCACGGGCTCGCCTTCTGCGACCGCACGAGCCGGGCGGCGCTGGCCGTGGCCCGGCGGCGGTTCGCCCTGCCGGGCGGGGAGGAGCTGCGGGCGCGGCTGGCGAGCAATGTGCTGGTGGCGGCGTTCCACCGGGCGGTGGAGGGGTGGATCGAGGACCCCGATCCGTCGCGGGATCGGCTGGCGGCGGGGCTGGCGGACGCGTGCCGGGCGGCGCCGGGCAGCCTTGTCCTCGCGGTGCGTTAGCAGGGGGGCGTTGCGTCGGGGCGGGGCGGTTTCCGTCGTTCGTGCGTCTGCGGGTCCGGGGGGCTGGGCGCGCAGTTCCCCGCGCCCCTGAGGGGAACTTCACGCGCCGCCCCCCGGCCAGGGAGCCCCGTCAGGGGCGCGGGGAACTGCGCGCTCAGCCACGACGCGCCCGCAGCGGAAAAGTGAGAAGCAGCCCCCCACCCCGCGCAGTCACCCGCCCCCAATAAAAAAGCCTCAGCCCAGCCCGTGCATCCAGCCGTGCACGTCCTGCGCCGTACCCCGCTGAATGTCCAGCAGCGCCTCCCGCAGCTTCATCGTGACCTCACCCGGCTCGCCACCGCTCTGCTGCCACTCCCCCGCGTTGCACTTGACGGTGCCGACGGGCGTGATGACCGCCGCCGTGCCGCAGGCGAAGACCTCCGTGAGCGTGCCGTTCTCGGAGTCGTTCTTCCACTGGTCGATGGAGACGCGGGCCTCCTCCGACTCGTAACCGAGGTCACGCGCGACGGTGAGGAGCGAGTCACGGGTGATGCCGGCGAGCAGGGAGCCGGTCAGGGTCGGCGTGACGATCTTGTTCCCGTACACGAAGTACAGGTTCATGCCGCCCAGTTCCTCGACCCACTTGTGCTCGACCGCGTCGAGGTAGGCGACCTGGTCGCAGCCCTTCGCCGCGGCCTCGGCCTGCGCGAGCAGCGACGCGGCGTAGTTGCCGCCGGTCTTCGCGTCGCCCATGCCGCCGGGCACCGCGCGCACGCGGTCCTCGGAGAGCCAGATGGAGACGGGCTTGACGCCACCGGGGAAGTAGGCGCCCGCCGGCGAGGCGATGACGACGAACAGGTACTCGTTCGCGGGCTTCACGCCGAGGCCCACCTCGGTCGCGATCATGAACGGGCGCAGGTAGAGGGACTCCTCGCCGCCGTGCGCCGGAACCCACGCCTTGTCCTGCTTGACCAGCACGTCGCACGCCTCGATGAACGTCTCGACGGGCAGCTCCGGCATGGCGAGGCGCCGCGCCGAGGCCTGGAAGCGGCGGGCGTTGGCGTCGGGCCGGAAGGTGGCCACCGAGCCGTCGGGCTGCCGGTAGGCCTTGAGGCCCTCGAAGATCTCCTGGGCGTAGTGCAGGACGTTCGTCGCCGGGTCGAGCGCCAGCGGGCCGTAGGGGACGAGCTGTCCGTCGTGCCAGCCGCGACCCTCCGTCCACTTGATCGTCACCATGTGGTCGGTGAAGTGGCGGCCGAACCCGGGGTTGGCCATGATCGCCTCGCGCTCCGCCGCGGCCAGCGGCGACGAGGAGGGCTTGAGCTCGATGGTCGGCGTCGTCGGCGTCGTCATGAGTGCTTCGTCCTTCACGGTGTGATGGTGACGGACCGCGCTCACGCCGCCCGTACCGAACGGTACGAGGACGTCCGAGCTTCCTGTCTTCACGGCCCCGCGTTCGATTATCGCTCGCGGGGTCCCGAGGAGGAAACGGCATGGGTGCGGCCCGGGGATCGATGGTGACACCCGGGGTCGCATACGAAAAGCCGCCGGGTGCCCTGTGGGGCCCGGCGGCTTCTGTGTGAGGTCTTCGAGCCGCCGGGTCAGCCCGCTACTCGTACGGCGAGCGCGTCGCCGATCTGCTCGGTGGTGCGCACGCTCTCCCCGCGCTCCGCGAGGTCGGCGGAGACGGCGGCCTCGATGCGGGCGGCCTCGGGCTCGTACCCGAGGTGGCGCAGCAGGAGGGCGACGGAGAGGACGGTGGCCGTGGGGTCGGCCTTGCCCTGGCCCGCGATGTCCGGCGCCGAGCCGTGCACGGGCTCGAACATGGACGGGAACTCGCGGTCCGGGTTGATGTTGCCGGAGGCCGCGACGCCGATGCCGCCGGAGACGGCCGCGGCGAGGTCGGTGATGATGTCGCCGAAGAGGTTGTCGGTGACGATCACGTCGAAGCGGCCGGGGTCGGTGACGAGGTAAATCGTCGCGGCGTCGACATGGATGTAGTCGGTGGTGACCTCGGGGAACTCCTTGGCCACCTTGTTGAAGACGTTCGTCCAGAGGTGACCGGCGTAGGCGAGGACGTTGTTCTTGTGGACCAGCGTCAGCTTCTTGCGCGGGCGGGCCTGCGCGCGGGCGAAGGCGTCGCGGACCACGCGCTCGACACCGAAGGCGGTGTTGACGGAGACCTCGGTGGCGACCTCGTGCGGCGTCCCGGTGCGGATCGACCCGCCGTTACCGGTGTAGGGGCCCTCGGTGCCCTCGCGTACGACGATGAAGTCGATCTCGGGCTGGCCCTTGAGCGGGGTCGCGACGCCCGGGAGCAGCTTCGAGGGCCGCAGGTTCACGTGGTGGTCGAAGAGGAAGCGGAGCTTCAGCAGGAAGCCGCGCTCCAGGACGCCGGACGGGACCGAGGGGTCGCCGATCGCGCCGAGGAGGATCGCGTCGTGCCGCTTGAGGGCTTCGACGTCGGCGTCGGTGAGGGTCTCACCGGTGGCGTGGTACCGCTGGGCGCCGAAGTCGTACTCCGTGGTCTCCAGCTTCACATCCGGCGGGAGGACGGCGCCGAGGACCTTGAGCCCCTGGGCCACGACCTCCGGGCCGATGCCGTCACCGGGGATCACTGCGAGATTGAGGATGCGAGAGCTGTCCGACATGCGGGCAGCCTACTCTTCGTCCCAGGGGATGACATGCGCTGTCCGGCATGCGGACAGCTGCCCGGCAGACAGGTTCTGTTCACCCTGACGTGTGACGGGAGTTGGGCAGCGCTGGGAAGTTCCCTGCCATGGACACACCCAACCTCGGCATTCCGAACCTCGGCGTTCCGGAGCGGCTCGCGGCCCGGATGAGCATGCCGGAGCAGCACGAGTACCTGCGCGCGAAGCTCTCCCGGCGCAAGGTGCTCGCCCGTTCGTTCGCGGCCGCGGGGACGGTGGCCGGCGCCGGCCTGCTCACGGGCAGTCGAGCACCGCGTACGGCGAGGGCGTGCCGGCCGCGCACACGTCGAGCGCCCCGGCCGCCCCGGTGCGGGTCGACGGCGGGCTGGTCGCGCCCTTCGGCCGGCATCTGGCCTTCGGGGCCGACCCGAGGTCCCAGATGCGGATCTCCTGGCAGGTGCCGCTGCCGGTCAAGGCCCCCTACCTCCGGGTGGGGCCGAAGCCGTGGGAGCTGAGCCGGAAGATCGAGGCGGAGGTGCGCGACCTGCACACGCCGTCCCTCTCGAAGAAGCTACCGGCCGTGGAGCAGTACTACCTGCACGCGGCGCTCGACGGCCTGGAGCCCGGCACGACGTACTACTACGGCGTCGGCCACGACGGCTTCGACCCGGCTTCGCCCGAACGGATGGCGACCCTCGGCTCGTTCAGGACGGCGCCCGCGCGGGCGGAGAAGTTCGTCTTCACGGCCTTCGGCGACCAGGGCGTCAGTTATCACGCCCTCGCCAACGACCAGCTGATCCTGGGCCAGAACCCGTCCTTCCACCTCCACGCGGGCGACCTCTGCTACGCGGACACCACCGGGCACGGCGAGGACTCGGACACGTATGACGCGCGGGTGTGGGACACCTTCCTCGCGCAGACGGAGTCCGTCGCGAAGTCGGTGCCGTGGATGGTGACGACCGGCAACCACGACATGGAGGCGTGGTACTCGCCGAACGGCTACGGCGGGCAGTCCGCGCGCTGGTCGCTCCCTGAGAACGGCTTCGACCCGCGCCGCGCGCCGGGCGTCTACTCCTTCACGTACGGCAATGTCGGCGTCGTCGCGCTGGACGCCAACGACGTCTCGTACGAGATCCCCGCCAACCGGGCTACACCGACGGGAAGCAGACCGCCTGGCTTGACCGGCGGCTGGGCGAGCTGCGGGCGGACGAGGACGTGGACTTCGTCGTCGTCTTCTTCCACCACTGCGCCTACTCGACGTCGCGGCACGCCTCCGACGGCGGGGTGCGCGACGCGTGGCTGCCGCTGTTCACCAAGCACCAGGTGGACCTGGTGGTCAACGGCCACAACCACGTCTACGAACGCACCGACGCCATCAAGGGCGGCGAGGTCGGCAGGCCCGTGCCGGTCGGCGCGTCGACCGATCCGACGCGCGACGGCATCGTGTACGTCACCGCGGGCGGCGCGGGCAAGGACCTCTACGAATTCGGCCCCGGGGTGCGGGACAGCTACGAGGGCCACGTCCACGACCGCGACGAGATCGCGACCTTCCACTGGACGAAGGCACGGCGGTCCGACCCCGAGAAGGCCGCGTGGTCACGGGTGCGCTACACCGGTTTCTCGTTCCTCGCGGTGGAGGTGACGCCGGGCGCGCACCCGAAGCTGTCGTCTCCGCGCTCGCCGAGAACGGCGAGCGCGTCGACCACTTCGAGGTCGTGCGCGGGGCACGCGGGGTGCGCGGGTCTCAGTGACCCGTCTCCCCGCCGTTGTCCCTGCGGTCCAGGGCGCGCTGGAGGGCCAGGGCGGCGTTCTTGCGCTCGGTGCGCTCGGAGTCGCTCTTGCGGGAGGTGTGACGGACGCGGCGGACGGTCGTCTCGGCCATGGGAGATCCACTCCTTGAAGCAAAGGAAAGGGTGATTGTCGAGACTCCCCCACTGCCTAATGGGCGTGAGGGGACCCCCAAGCGACGGGGAGCTGCGGAGCGGCAGGGTTCGCCTGCGCGGGGCTCCGGCTCACGACCGCCATTCGCTTGATCGAGCGAGACGTTCGGCTCCTCCAACGCTAAGGCAGGGCGGAGCGTCTGTCTCCACAATTACTCGGACTTCCTACTATCTGAGACGGGCTTCCCGCGCGTGCCGCCCGCAGCTCGCGGATCAGCGCCCGTACGGCGAGGGAAGAGGCCAGCTCAGGGGTGGTGACGTAGCCGACGGAGCGCGTCGGGCGGTCCGCTCCCAGGTCGGCGACATCCACGGAGTCGGGCGCTCCGGTCAGCGAGAGGGCGGGCATGATCGCCATGCCGTGGCCGTTGCCCACCATCGAAAGCACCGCCCCGTCGTCCTCGGTCAGGACGGTCGCCCGGGGTATCCAGTCCTGCCGGACCCACCACGCGCGCGTGTAGGAGCCGCAGTTCTCGTGCCAGTCCACCAGCGGCAGGGAGCGCGGGTCGGGGTGGCGCCGTATCGAGCCCGAAATCCCACCGTACTCAGCCCGTTCCGATTGGTCTGCACCATGGCGCGGAGGCGTTGCCCGCAGCAGAATCGGAGGCATGCCTGAGACCGAGCAGGAACAACAGTGGACCCCCATCCATGGCGAGCCCTACCGCTCCGTGCCGTACCGGCCCGAGCGCATGCCCGAGGACCAGTCCCTGGCGCGGGCCGCCGAGTTGCGGGCGCGGATGCGGGAGCGGCGCACGGTGCGGCAGTTCGCCCCGGACCCGGTGCCCGCGCAGGTGATCCGGGACGCCATCGCGTGCGCGGCGACGGCACCGTCCGGCGCGCACCAGCAGCCGTGGACGTTCGTCCTCGTCCAGGACCCGGAGATCCGCCGCCGCATCCGCGAGGCCGCCGAGCACGAGGAGCAGATCTCGTACGACGGGCGGCTCGGCGAGGAGTGGCTGGCGGCCCTGCGCCCCCTCGGCACGGACGAGGTGAAGCCGCACCTGACGGACGCGCCCGCCCTGATCGTCGTCTTCCAGCAGCGGTACTGGCTGGGCGAGGACGGCACCAAGCACAAGCACTACTACGTCGACGAGTCGGTCGGCATCGCGGTCGGAATGCTGCTGTCCGCCCTGCACCTGTCGGGCCTCGCCGCGCTGATCCACACGCCGAGCCCGATGCGGTTCCTCTCACAGGTGCTCGGCCGCCCCGAGAACGAGAAGGCGTTCGCGGTGATCCCCGTCGGATACCCGGCACCGGACTGCCAGGTCCCCGACCTGGTGCGCAAGTCCCTCGATCAGGTCCTCGTGGAGGTCTGAGCGGACACGGCCGGCGCAGCACGGCCCTGCACGCGGCCACCGCGGCCACCGGCCCCCGGGCGTACTGCGATCAGCCCTGCCCCTCCGGCGGCCGCGGTCCGCCCAGGGGCAGCGCCGCGGTGCTCATCACTGCCTGGAGCAGCCCGAGCAGGATTCCGAGGAGGAGCACCGGCTGTACGGCTTCCGTACCCGGCCCGCGCACCGCCCAGGTACCGTCTGGATCATGAACGCAACTCCCTCCCGCAGAACGCTCCTTGGCGCCGCCGCCATCACCCCCGTCCTCCTGTCCGTGCCCGGCACCGCGCACGCCGCGCACGCCGCGGCGCCCTTCGCCGATGCCCGGCGGCAGCTGCGCGAGCTGGAGAAGGGGTATCCGGGCCGCATCGGTCTGCACGCCCTGAACACCGGTACCGGCGCCACCCTCGGCCACCGCGCGGACGAACGCTTCGCCATCGCCTCGACGTTCAAGGTCCTGGCCGCCGCCGCGATCCTGCGCCGGGCGCGCGAGCAGGAGCCCGGGCTGCTCGACGTACTGATCCGGTACGGGCGGGAGGACCTGGTCACGTACTCGCCGCGGTGCGAGATGCACCTCGAAACCGGCATGACCGTACGGGAGTTGTGCGACGCGACCATCACGTACAGCGACAACGCGGCCGGCAACCTGCTGATGCGGCGCATCGGCGGCCCGGCCGGCATCACCGAGTTCGCCCGCTCGCTCGGTGACCCCCACACCCGCCTCGACCGGTGGGAGACCGACCTGAACACCAACATCCCCGGCGACCGCCGCGACACGACGACCCCGGCCGCCATGACCGCGAACCTGCGCAAGCTCGTCCTCGGCGACGCCCTGCACCCGCTCGACCGCGGCCAGCTCACCCGCTGGCTCGTCGAGAACACCACCGGCGACGCGCGGATCAGGGCCGGGCTGCCCGAGGGCTGGCGGGTCGGCGACAAGACCGGCTCGCCCGCGTACGGCGGTGTCAACGACGTCGCCGTGGCCTGGCCCCCGAAGGGCGGCGGCGCGCCCCTCGTCATCTCCGTGTACACCACGCGCCTGGACCCGGACACCCCCGGCGAGGACCGCGTCGCGCCGACATGACCCGCATCGCCGTCGACGCCCTGACCTGACGGGGCCGGGAAAACACACCGCCTCCGATCGGGGTGGGGCCCGGATCGGAGGCGGGGTTCAGGGGCGGGCCGCAGGGGCCCGGCAGGGGCGTCAGCCCATGTGCGGGTAGCCGTACTCGGTCGGCGGGACCAGCGTCTCCTTGATGGCGCGCGTCAGCGTCCACCGCTGGAGGTTCTGCGGGGCGCCCGCCTTGTCGTTGGTGCCGGAGCCACGGCCGCCGCCGAAGGGCTGCTGGCCGACGACGGCGCCGGTCGACTTGTCGTTGATGTAGAAGTTGCCCGCGGCGTAGCGGAGCTTGTCCATCGTGTACGCGGCCGCCGCGCGGTCACTCGCGATGACCGAGCCGGTGAGCGCGTAGTCCGAGACCGACTCCATCTGGGCCAGCATCTCGTCGTACTTCTCGTCCTCGTAGACGTGGACGGCGAGGAACGGGCCGAAGTACTCGGTCGTGAAGACCTCGTTGGCCGGGTTCGTGCACTTCACGACGGTCGGGCGCACGAAGTAGCCGACCGAGTCGTCGTAGGTGCCGCCCGCGACGATCGTGCAGGTGTCGTCCGCCTTGGCGCGGTCGATGGCCGCCTTGTTCTTGGCGAACGCGCGCTCGTCGATGACGGCGCCGATGAAGTTCGTCAGGTCGGTGACGTCACCCATCTTGATGCCGTCGACCTCCGCCGCGAACTCCTCCTTGAAGCCGGAGTTCCAGATCGAGGCCGGGATGTACGCGCGCGAGGTCGCGGAGCACTTCTGGCCCTGGAACTCGAAGGCGCCACGGGTCAGCGCGGTCTTCAGGATGGCGCGGTCGGCGCTCGGGTGCGCGACCACGAAGTCCTTGCCGCCGGTCTCGCCGACCAGACGCGGGTAGGTGCGGTACTTCGCGATGTTCTCGCCGACCGTCTTCCACAGGTGCTGGAAGGTCGGGGTCGAGCCGGTGAAGTGGATGCCGGCCAGGTCGCGGTGGTGCAGGGCGACCTCGGAGACCGCGATGCCGTCACCGGTGACGAGGTTGATGACGCCCTTGGGCAGCCCGGCCTCCTCCAGGAGCTGCATGAGCAGCACGGCGGCGTGGGTCTGCGTCGGGGACGGCTTCCACACGACCACGTTGCCCATCAGGGCCGGGGCGGTCGGGAGGTTGCCCGCGATGGCCGTGAAGTTGAACGGCGTGATCGCGTAGACGAAGCCTTCGAGCGGGCGGTGGTCCAGACGGTTCCACACGCCGGGGGCGTTCGCCGGCGGCTGCTCGGCGAGCAGGTCACGGGCGTACTTGACGTTGAAGCGCCAGAAGTCGACCAGCTCACAGGGCGTGTCGATCTCCGCCTGCTGGGCGGTCTTCGACTGGCCGAGCATCGTCGAGGCGGCCAGCGTCTCGCGCCAGGGGCCGGACAGCAGCTCGGCGGCGCGCAGGATGATCGCGGCGCGGTCGTCGAAGGACATCGCGCGCCACGCCGGGGCGGCGGCCAGGGCGGCGTCGATCGCGTCCTGGGCGTCCTGCTGGGTGGCGTGGCGGCCGGTGCCGATGACGGACTTGTGGTTGTGCGGCTGCACGACCTGGAAGGGCTCGCCGCCGCCGAGGCGCTTGACGCCGCCGATGGTCATCGGCAGCTCGATGGGGTTCTCGGCCAGCTCCTTGAGCTTGGTCTCGAGGCGGGCGCGCTCCGGGGAACCGGGGGCGTAGCCGTGCACCGGCTCGTTGACCGGGGCGGGGACCTGAGTGACAGCGTCCATGAGTTCCGTGTCTCCTTAAGAGGGTCGAGGGGGTGGGAGCTCAGCCCTTGGTTCAGTCCTTGGTGAGGATGGAGCGGGCGAAGAAGAGCAGGTTCGCCGGCTTCTCCGCGAGACGGCGCATGAAGTAGCCGTACCAGTCGGTGCCGTACGCCGTGTAGACGCGCATCCGGTGGCCTTCGGCGGCCAGCCGCAGGTGCTCGTCGCTGCGGATGCCGTACAGCATCTGGAATTCGTACTCATCCAGTTTGCGCCCCGCGCGCCGCGCGAGCTCCTGTGCGATGGAGATCAGGCGCGGGTCGTGGGACCCGATCATCGGGTAGCCCTCGCCCTCCATCAGGATGCGCAGGATGCGGACGTACGCCTTGTCGATCTCGGCCTTGTTCTGGTACGCGACCTCGGCGGGCTCTTTGTAGGCCCCCTTCACGATACGCACGCGGCTGCCGTTCGCGGCGAGGCGGCGGGCGTCGGCCTCGGTGCGGAAGAGATAGGCCTGGATGACGCAGCCGGTCTGCGGGAAGTCCTCGCGCAGCGCGTCGTGGATGGCGAACATCGAGTCGAGGGTGGTGTGGTCCTCGGCGTCCAGGGTGACCGTGGTGCCGATCGCGGCGGCGGCCTCGACGACGGGCCGGACATTGGCGAGGGCCAGCTCGTGGCCGCCCTCCAGCGCCTGGCCGAACATCGACAGCTTCACGGACATCTCGGCCTTGGTGCCGAGGCCGAGGTCCTTCAGGCGTTCGATCAGCTCCAGGTAGGCGTCGCGGGCCGCGTGGGACTGCTCGACGGTGGTGATGTCCTCGCCCACCACGTCGAGGGTGACCTCAAGGCCCTTGTCGGCGGCGTCCACGATGATCGGGACGACCTGGTCGACGCTCTCACCGGCGATGAACCGGGCCACGACCTGCTTGGTGCCGGGGGCCGCCGAGACGAAACGGCGCATCTTGTCGCTGCGTGACGCGGCGAGGATCACGGGACCCAGCACGGGGCACCTCCACGGGTGTACGAGAACGAGTGCCCTACCGACATAGTCCTACGGGTAGGAGACATGGCGGTACGGCACGGAGAACCACCGTGAAATCTAAGGATCACCCCGACCCCGAGCCATCGACACCTGTCACGCATCCGTGCCCTGGATCTCATACACCTGTCTGAAGAAGGCGGGAGGCTGCGCGAGAATGGGGGCGTGAAGGGCGACTACCAAGAACTGGTCGATGAGATCTCGGCGCTGCTCGGCGCTCCCGCCACCCTGGAGAACCGGGATTTCGAGCTGATCGCCTTCGGCGCGCACGACGGCGGAGGGGACGGGGACAGCGGCTTCGACGCGACCGCCCTCGACCCGGTCCGCACCCGTTCGATCCTGACGCGCCGCTCCACGGCCGAGGTCCGCGCCTGGTTCGAGGGCTTCGGCATCACCCGTGCCACGGGCCCGGTCCGCATCCCGCCCACCCCTGAGGCCGGCGTCCTGCGCGGCCGGATCTGCCTGCCCGTACGCCATCGGGGCTTCGCCCTGGGGTACGTAGTGTGCTGCTCGACGACGAGCCGGGCCCGACCGAGCGGCAGCTGGGCGCCGCCATGGAGGTGACGGCAAGGATCGGCGCGCTGCTGGCCGACGAGGCGCAGGCCGGCGCCGATCTGACCCGGGAGTTCCGCGCGCATGCTGACCGCCGAGCGGGGCTGGCAGCGGGACATGGCGGTGGCGTCCCTGCGCACCGCCCTGGGCTCCGGCGCCGAGCGGCTGCACGCGGTGGTCTGCCGTGGCCCCCTGGCCCTCCGCCGACCCGGAGAACGCCCCCGCCGCCCGTACGGTGCCGTCCGCCGCGGCGATCTGCACGGTGCCGTGGGGGACGACGGGCCAGTGTCTGGCGGCGCTGGTCCGGCTGCGCTCGGCCGACGCGCTCTCCCCCGCGCACACCGCGGCCGCGCGCCTCCTGGGGACGGCGGGGGGCGCCGCGGTCGGCAGCGCCGCCGGGATCGCGGGGGCCCGGCACGGCCTGGAGGATCTGGGCGCCGCCTGGTGCGAGGCGTCCGGGGCGGCGCGCGCGGCGCTCGCCGAGCGGCGCTTCGGGCCGGTGGCGCAGTGGTCGGACGTGGGCCCCTACCGGCTGCTGACGGCGCTGTCCCCGGAGGCCGCGCACGACCCGGCGGTCCGCCGCCTGCTGGCCCCCGCCCACCGCGAACTGGCCCGCACCGCCGAGGTGTTCCTCGACTGCGCGGGCCAGGCGGGCCGCACGGCGGCGGAGTTGGGCATCCACCGGCAGACGCTCTACTACCGCCTCTCGCGCGTGGAGCAGCTCACGGGCCTCGACCTGGACGAGGGCGAGGACCGGCTGCTGCTGCACATGGTCCTGAAGTCGTCACGACTGTAAGGGGCGGGTAACGAACCGCCGCCGCGGTGATCTTGGCGGAGTACGGTCTTCCCCGTCCGTACACGCATCCTCCACTCGGGAGAACGAACACCTCATGAAGCTCAGGCTGTTGGCCTCCGCCGTCGCCGTCTCCGCCATCGCGCTCACCGGCACCGTCGTCACCACGGGCACCGCGGCCGCCGCGGGGCCGGACTGCTCCCGCGGCCTCTCCAACGTCCCCGCCAAGCAGGCGGTGAAGGTCCGCACCACCGCGAAGGTGAACGGCTACGCCGTGGGCCAGGTGAACAAGGGCCGCAAGGCGTTCGTCTGCAACGACGGCCACGCCTTCACCGGTCAGTCGTACCGCCTGTGCGGCAAGAGCAGCAACAAGTGGCTGTACGTCATGCCGAATGACTACAACATCAGGGGTTACGTCCCGGCCACCTGCATGGACTGGTAGTCGCCCACACGGCGTTCCCCTCGCGCGCACCCGCGGCCGCATCTCGGCCGGCCGCCGGGTGCGCGCACCCGTTTCAGGCCTCGTCCCGCGCCCGCTCCATCACCCGCCGCAGCCCCTCGGTCAGCTGCTCGGCGGTGGTCGCCGAGTCCGGGTCGAAGAGCCACTGCACCATCAGGCCGTTGAGCAGCGTGGTGTAGAAGCGGCCCTCGCTCTCCAGCACGTCGTCGGGGAGCGCGCTCTCCTCGATGCCGGTGAACAGCGCCGCGAGTCCGCTGCGCCCCTGCTTCTGCGCCTCGATCAGCAACTCGCGGATTCCCGCCAGGCGTTCGCCCTGGGTGATGACCTCCAGCGTCATCATCCAGATGGGTCGCGCCTCGGGAACCGAGCGGATGAGGTGGCCCCAGACCTCCTGGAACCGCTCCAGGCTCCCCTTGCCCGCGCTCCCCTCGATCCGCGAACTCTCGAAGTCGTCCGCCACCGGCTCGATGAGCGCGATGTACGCCTGCGCGAGCAGCGCGTCCTTCGACCCGTAGTGGTAGCCGATGGACCCGAGGTTCGTCCCCGACTCCTTCACGATGTCGCGGGCCGTCGTCCGCGCGAACCCCTTCTCCAGCAGGCAGCGCTTGGCCCCTTCGAGCAGATCTTCACGGTGTCCCATGCGGCAGCCTAAGCCGTTCCATACAGGTGTCCCATACCCGCGTCTTACACGAGCGATTTATACGACCGTACTAGACACGCGTATAAGACATCCGTACAGTCGCCGCCATGCAGACGAACCCGCCCGCTCCCGCCCGTGCCACCCGCAAGGAGTGGACCGCCCTCGCCGTCCTGATGCTTCCGCTGCTGCTGGTCTCGATGGACGTCTCCGTCCTGTACTTCGCGATACCGCAGATCAGCGCCGACCTCGACCCCAGCGGCACCCAGCAGCTGTGGATCTTCGACATCTACGCGTTCGTGCTCGCCGGGCTGCTGATGACGATGGGCTCGCTCGGCGACCGCATCGGCCGCCGCAAGCTCCTGCTGTTCGGGGCCACGGCCTTCGGCGCCGCCTCGGTCGTCGCCGCGTATGCCGACAGCGCCGAGACCCTGATCGCGGCCCGCGCGGTCCTCGGCATCGGCGGCGCCACCCTGACGCCGTCCACCATGGCGCTGGTGCGCGCCATGTTCCACGACGCGGGTCAGCGCGCGACGGCGATCGGCATCTGGTCCGGCGTCCTGATCGCCGGTATCGCGCTCGGCTCGGTGATGAGCGGCGTCCTCGTCGAGTACTTCTGGTGGGGCTCGGTCTTCCTGGTCAACCTGCCCGCGATGGTCGTGCTCCTGCTCCTCGCGCCCCTGCTGATCCCGGAGTCCAAGGACCCGGCGCCGGGCCGCTTCGACCTGCTGAGCGTGCCGCTGTCGATGGCCGCGGTACTGCCGCTGGTCTGGGGCCTGAAGGAGACGGCCGCCGAGGGCATCCGGATCGAGTACGTCGCCTCGGTGGCCGTGGGCCTGGTCTTCGCCGCCCTGTTCGTCCACCGCCAGCGCACCACCGCCTCGCCGATGATCTCGCCGGACCTCTTCCGCGGGCGCGGCCGTACGTTCGGCGCCGCCGTCTCGTTGAACCTCGTTTCGGCCCTGGCGGTGATGGGCTCGACGTACTTCACCACCCAGTACCTCCAGTCCGTCCTCGGCAAGAGCGCCGTCGAGGCCGCGCTCTGGGCGCTGCTGCCCTCGGTGCCGATCGGCTTCGCGGCACCCGTCGCCACCGCGCTGGTGCGGCGCGGCGTGGACCGTGCGCACGTCGTGTCCGCCGGTTTCGTCGTCGCCGCCGGTGGCTGCGGTCTGCTCGCCCTGGCCGGCACCGACTCCCTGTGGGTGGTCCTCGCCGGCGCGGGCGTCATGGCCTGCGGCTCGGTCGTCGTCGGCTCGCAACTGACCGACCTGGCGCTCGGCACCGCCCCGGTCGAGAAGGCGGGCTCCGCCTCGTCACTCCTGGAGACCGGACAGGAGTTCGGCGGCGCGATGGGCATGGCGCTTCTCGGCTCCATCGGCAACGCGGTCTACCGCGACGCGATCCCCGGCTCAGCGCCGGCCGAGGCCCGCGAGACGCTCGGCGGCGCGGTGGCCTCCGCCCACCAACTGCCGGGGCGGGCGGCGGACACGCTCCTGACGACGGCGCGCGAGGCGTTCACCAGCGGCATGCTCGCCGAGGCGCTGACCGGCGCGGTGATTCTGCTGGCGGCGGCGACCGTGGCGGCGGGGGCGCTGCGCACGAAAAAAGCCGACGAGCCGGGGAGATATCCCCCAGCTCGTCCGGCACATCCAGCCCGTCCGGCGTTTGAGGACGAACTCGGCGAAGCCGGTGATGACGGGGCCCGAAGCTCCAGGGCCCGTAACCCCTAGTCCGTGAGGTTCACCGCACGCGCGGACTCCGCGCCGATCTCGGCGGCCAGCTCGGTCAGGACCGACTGCGGGACCGTGTCGTCGACGGTGAGGACCGCGAGGGCCTCGCCGCCCACATCGGCGCGCGCGACCTGCATGCCGGCGATGTTGATGCCCGCCTCGCCGAGGACGCGGCCGACGGTGCCGACGACGCCGGGACGGTCGGCGTACCGCAGGACGACCATGTGCTCGGCGAGCGCCAGGTCGACGTCGTACTCACCGATGGCGACGATCTTCTGGAGGTGCTTCGGCCCGGCCAGGGTGCCGGAGACGGCGATCTCCTCGCCGTCGGCGAGCGTGCCGCGCACCGTGACCACGTTGCGGTGGTCGGGCGACTCGGAGCTGGTGGTGAGGCGGACCTCGACGCCGCGCTCCTGGGCGAACAGCGGCGCGTTCACGTAGGAGACGGTCTCGTCGACGACGTCCTCGAACACGCCCTTCAGCGCGGAGAGTTCGAGCACCTTGACGTCGTGCTGGGTGATCTCGCCGTACACCTCGACGTCGAGGCGGGCCGCGACCTCGCTCGCGAGGGCGGTGAAGATGCGGCCGAGCTTCTCGGCGAGCGGCAGGCCGGGACGGACGTCCTCGGCGATGACGCCACCCTGGACGTTCACCGCGTCGGGCACCAGCTCGCCGGCGAGGGCCAGGCGCACCGACTTGGCGACGGCGATGCCCGCCTTCTCCTGCGCCTCGTCCGTGGAAGCGCCGAGGTGCGGGGTGCAGACGACCTGGTCGAACTGGAAGAGCGGGGAGTCCGTGCAGGGCTCCTTCGCGTACACGTCCAGGCCGGCGCCCGCGACGCGGCCCTCCTTGAGGGCGGAGTACAGCGCCTGCTCGTCGACGATCCCGCCGCGCGCGGCGTTGACGATGCGGACGGATGGCTTGACCTTGTGCAGCGCCTCGTCGCCGATGAGACCGAGGGTCTCGGGCGTCTTGGGGAGGTGCACGGTGATGAAGTCGGAGACCTCGAGCAGCTCGTCCAGGGACAGCACCTTCACGCCCATCTGGGCGGCGCGGGCGGGCTGCACGTACGGGTCGTAGGCGACGACCTTCATGCCGAAGGCGCTCATGCGCTGGGCGACGAGGGCACCGATGCGGCCGAGGCCCACGACACCGAGGGTCTTCTCGGCCAGCTCGACGCCGGTGTACTTGGACCGCTTCCACTCGCCGTTCTTCAGGGCGGAGTTGGCCTGGGGGATGTTGCGCGCGGTGGCCAGGAGCAGGCCGCAGGCCAGCTCGGCGGCCGTCACGATGTTCGACGTCGGGGCGTTCACGACCATGACGCCGGCCTTGGTGGCGGCGGACACGTCGACGTTGTCCAGGCCGACGCCCGCGCGGGCGACGACCTTCAGCTTCTTGGCGGCGGCGATGGCCTCGGCGTCGACCTTGGTCGCGGAGCGGACCAGGATCGCGTCGACGTCGGCGATGGCGGGCAGCAGCTCGGCGCGGTCCGCGCCGTTGCACTGCCGGATCTCGAAGTCCGGGCCCAGGGCGTCGACAGTGGCCGGCGACAGCTCCTCGGCGATGAGTACGACGGGTTTGCCGGTGGCAGCAGTGCTCACGTGAGTCCTCACAAGTCCCTTGCGGACGGCCGTCCCGACGGCCGCAGGCGGAGTCGCTTAGCCGCGTGGAAGACGCACGACGCTGTGGGCCCGACGCGAATGTTGAACAGAAGCATAGTGGCGCCGAACGGATCAGCATGCGCCTCTGCGGAAGGATCACCCGTCCGTGGCTGGACGGGGTGGACAAGGGCCGGGGCTTGCGCCCCGGCCCAGTGCCGTACGACTTACGCGTCGTCGTCGTTGACCCAGCTCATGAGCTTGCGCAGCTCCTTGCCGGTGGTCTCCAGGAGGTGGTTCTCGTCCTGGGTCTTGTACTCGTTGTACTTCTTCAGGCCGCCGTGGTACTCGTCCATCCACTGCTTGGCGAACGTGCCGTCCTGGATCTCCGCGAGGACCTTCTTCATCTCGGCCTTGGTGGCGTCGGTGATGATCCGCGGGCCGGTGATGTAGTCGCCCCACTCGGCGGTCTCGGAGACCGACCAGCGCATCTTCTCCAGACCGCCCTCGTACATGAGGTCGACGATCAGCTTCAGCTCGTGGAGGCACTCGAAGTAGGCGATCTCCGGCTGGTAGCCGGCCTCGGTCAGCGTCTCGAAGCCCGCCTTGACCAGCGCGGCGGTACCGCCGCAGAGCACGGCCTGCTCGCCGAAGAGGTCGGTCTCGGTCTCCTCGGTGAAGGTCGTCTTGATGACGCCCGCACGCGTGCCGCCGATGCCCTTGGCGTACGAGAGCGCCAGCGGGAAGCCGTTGCCGGTCGCGTCCTGCTCGACGGCCGCGATGCACGGGACGCCGCGGCCCTCCTCGTACTGGCGGCGGACGAGGTGGCCCGGGCCCTTGGGGGCGACCATGCAGACGTCGACGCCCTCGGGGGCCTTGATGAAGCCGAAGCGGATGTTCAGGCCGTGGCCGAAGAACAGCGCGTCACCGTCCTTGAGGTTGTCCTTGATGGACTCCTCGTAGACCTGGGCCTGGATCGGGTCCGGCACCAGGATCATGATGACGTCGGCCTCGGCCGCCGCCTCGGAGGGGGTGACCACGCGCAGGCCCTGCTCCTCGGCCTTGGCCTTGGACTTGGAGCCCTCGTGCAGACCGACGCGGACGTCGACACCCGAGTCGCGCAGCGACAGCGCGTGGGCGTGGCCCTGGCTGCCGTAGCCGATGACCGCGACCTTGCGGCCCTGGATGATGGACAGGTCGGCGTCGTCGTCGTAGAACAGCTCGGCCACTGGGAATCTCCTATGTGTGCTGGTGTTGCGTCCCACCGTACGGCGGGTTCGGTGAGGGAAGTTCACGGGTCTCGGCATCCGAGAGGAATGCCGCCGGACCCGGGTCAGGCGCTGCGGTCGAGCGCCCGCAGGCTGCGGTCCGTGATGGAGCGGGAGCCCCGGCCGATCGCGATGGTGCCGGACTGGACCAGCTCCTTGATGCCGAAGGGCTCCAGCATCTTGAGCATGGCCTCCAGCTTGTCGCTGCTGCCGGTGGCCTCGATGGTGACGGCCTCCGGGGAGACGTCCACGGTCTTGGCGCGGAACAGCTGGACGATCTCGACGATCTGGGAGCGGGTCTCGTTGTCGGCGCGGACCTTGGCGAGGACCAGTTCGCGCGCCACGGCGGCGCCCGGCTCCAGCTCGACGATCTTCAGGACGTTGACGAGCTTGTTGAGCTGCTTGGTGACCTGTTCGAGCGGCAGGTCCTCGACGTTCACCACGATGGTGATGCGGGAGATGTCGGCGTGCTCGGTGACGCCCACGGCGAGGGAGTCGATGTTGAAGCCGCGGCGCGAGAACAGGGCGGTGATCCGGGCGAGGACGCCGGGCTTGTTCTCGACCAGGACGGAGAGCGTGTGCTTGGTGGACATGGCTCGTGGTCTCTCTTTCGCTCTCGGTCTCAGTCGTCTTCGTTGTCGCCGAAGTCGGGGCGGACCCCGCGGGCGGCCATGACCTCGTCGTTCGAGGTGCCGGCGGCGACCATCGGCCAGACCTGGGCGTCCTCGTGGACGATGAAGTCGACGACGACCGGGCGGTCGTTGATGGCGTTGGCCTCGGCGATGACCTTGTCGAGGTCCTCGGGGCGCTCGCAGCGCATCGCCACGCAGCCCATGGCCTCCGACAGCTTCACGAAGTCCGGGACGCGCGTGCCCTTGTTGGGGCCGATGTCCTCGGGGCCGCTGTGCAGGACGGTGTTGGAGTACCGCTGGTTGTAGAAGAGCGTCTGCCACTGGCGGACCATCCCGAGGGCGCCGTTGTTGATGACGGCGACCTTGATGGGGATGTTGTTCAGGGCGCAGGTGGTCAGTTCCTGATTGGTCATCTGGAAGCAGCCGTCGCCGTCGATCGCCCACACCGTGCGGCCGGGCTCACCGGCCTTCGCGCCCATCGCGGCCGGGACCGCGTAGCCCATGGTCCCGGCGCCGCCGGAGTTGAGCCACGTCGCGGGCTTCTCGTACTGGATGAAGTGCGCGGCCCACATCTGGTGCTGGCCGACGCCCGCCGCGAAGATCGTGTCCTCGGGGGCGAGCTGTCCGATCCGCTCGATGACCTGCTGCGGGGAGAGCGAGCCGTCCTCGGGCTGGGTGTAGCCGAGCGGGTAGGTGTCGCGCCAGCGGTTGAGGTCGTTCCACCAGGCGGAGTAGTCGCCCGTGTGGCCCTCGGTGTGCTCGGCCTGGACGGCCTGGACGAGGTCGGCGATGACCTCGCGGGCGTCCCCGACGATCGGCACGTCGGCGGCGCGGTTCTTGCCGATCTCGGCCGGGTCGATGTCGGCGTGGACGATCTTCGCGAAGGGCGCGAAGCTGTCCAGCTTGCCGGTGACGCGGTCGTCGAAGCGGGCTCCGAGGGCGACGATCAGGTCGGCCTTCTGCAGCGCGGTGACGGCGGTGACCGCACCGTGCATGCCCGGCATTCCCACGTGCAGCGGGTGGCTGTCGGGGAACGCGCCGAGCGCCATCAGGGTGGTGGTGACGGGCGCTCCGGTCAGTTCGGCGAGGACCTTCAGCTCGGCGGTGGCCCGGGCCTTCAGGACGCCGCCGCCGACGTACAGGACCGGGCGCTTGGCCGCGGTGATGAGCTTGGCGGCCTCGCGGATCTGCTTGGCGTGCGGCTTGGTCACCGGGCGGTAGCCGGGCAGGTCCATCTGCGGCGGCCAGGAGAACGTGGTCCGGGCCTGGAGGGCGTCCTTGGCGATGTCCACGAGGACGGGGCCGGGGCGGCCGGTGGAGGCGATGTGGAAGGCCTCGGCGATGGTCCGCGGGATGTCCTCGGCCTTGGTGACCAGGAAGTTGTGCTTGGTGATCGGCATGGTGATGCCGACGATGTCCGCCTCCTGGAAGGCGTCCGTGCCGATGGCCTTGGAGGCCACCTGGCCGGTGATCGCGACCATCGGGACGGAGTCCATGTGGGCGTCGGCGATCGGGGTGACCAGGTTGGTGGCGCCGGGGCCGCTCGTCGCCATGCAGACGCCGACCTTGCCGGTGGCCTGGGCGTACCCGGTGGCGGCGTGGCCCGCGCCCTGCTCGTGGCGGACCAGGACGTGCCGGACCCGGGTGGAGTCCATCATCGGGTCGTACGCCGGCAGGATGGCGCCGCCGGGGATGCCGAACACCGTGTCGGCCCCGACTTCCTCGAGAGAACGAATGAGGGACTGCGCACCCGTGACGTGCTCGACGGAGGCGGAGTGCTGTCCAGAGGATCGGGGCCGCGGCTGCGGATGGTGGGCCCCGGTGGCCTGCTCGGTCATCGGCATTCTCTTCTCGAAGCTGAGGGTTTTTGCGGGGGTTTTGCAGGGTTTTGGCGGGTGCCGGTGCAACAAAAAACCCCTCGTGCCGTGAGGCAAGCGAGGGGAGCGCGCCGGGTGCGGTCGCTGGGGTCCGGTCTTCGGACCGGTCGGTCCCAGCTTCAGCCGACGCGCTTTCCAAGTACGAGAATTCGGGTGCGCATGGCATTGACCCTCCCCCCGGCACGCAGTGCCTGTCAAGTAGGTGGGATGGGGGTCTCATTATGTGAACGGGCGTAGGGCGAGGGGCCGGTCGCGTACGTCGCCGGGGAGCCGCCCACGTAGGCCCCCGCCGCCCCGCCCGCGAAGGCTCCCTGCGGCCCGGCGGCGTAGGGGCCGGGGGCCCCGCCGACGAAGACCCCGGAAGGCCCGCCCACGTACGTCGTGCTCGCGGAACCGCCTGCCAGGGCCGGGGCCGTGCCCGCGGGCGCCCGCCAGCACCGGCTCGGCCGCCGCGCGGCACCGGGTACTCCCCGAGGGAGAGCGCCCGGCGCAGCCGGTACTCGTCGAGCGGCCCGGAGAAGGCCACGCCCTGCCCGTGCGTGCAGCCCATGGCGCGCAGGGCGACCACCTGTTCGGGCAGGTCCACGCCCTCGGCCACGGAGAGCAGGCCGAGGTCGTTGGCGATGCGCAGCAGACCGGCGGTGATCTTGTGCAGCCGCGCGGACTCGACGACGCCCTCGATCAGGCTGCGGTCCAGCTTCAGTACGTCCACGGGGAGCCGGCGCAGCGCGGTGATCGCGGCATAGCCGCTGCCGAAGCCGTCCAGGGCGATACGGACGCCGAGCCTGCGCAGGGCGGTGAGCCTGCGCTCCAGGTCGTCCAGCGAGACCCGGGGGTCACTGTCGGCCAGCTCGATGATGAGCGCCCCGGAGGGCAGGCCGTGCCGTGTCAGGAGCGCCTCGATGGAGCCGAGGGGCATGGAGCGGTCCAGCAGGCGGCGCACGCTCATGCGGACGGTCACCGGGACCGCGTGCCCGGAGCGCCCGCGCTCGGCGGCCTGCTTGACGGCCTCTTCGAGCATCCAGCGGCCCAGCTCGGCCGCGCGGTCGCTCTCCTTGCCGTTCCCGGCGTCTCTGCCGTGCCCGGCCTCGGACACCCGCAGGAACTCGGCGGGCGTGAAGAGGATGCCCTGGGCCGAGCGCCAGCGGGCCTGTGCGGCGACCGCGGTGATCCGGCCGTCGTCGAGGGAGACCACCGGCTGGTGGAGCAGGGCGAACTCGCCGTCGTGCAGGGCGGAGCGCAGTCGGGTGGCGAGCTGCGCCTTGCGGACGACGTCGGCCTGCATCTGCGGGGCGTACAGCTCGACGCGCCCCTTGCCCGCGGCCTTGGCGCGGTACATCGCGAGGTCGGCGTTGCGCAGCAACTCGCCCGCGCCGATGCCCGGTTCGGCGAACGCGACGCCGATGGAGGCCGCGACGCGTACGTCGTTGCCGTCGATGGTGTAGGGCTGGGAGAGGGTGATCCGCAGCCGGTCGGCCAGTTCGTAGATGTGCTGCTCCCTGGCGGCCTGGTCCCTGGTCCCGTCGCCGACGATGAGAGCCGCGAACTCGTCGCCGCCGAGCCGGGAGGCGGTGTCGCCCGCGCGCACCGCGTCCTGGAGTCTGCGCGCCGCCTGGATGAGCAGTTCGTCGCCGGCCTGGTGGCCGATGGTGTCGTTGACGGCCTTGAAGCCGTCGAGGTCGATGAAGAGCACGGCCGTGCCGCGGTCGGTCACCCTGCGGCCGGTCAGGGCCTGGCTGACGCTCCGGGTGAACAGCGCGCGGTTGGGCAGGTCGGTGAGCGGGTCGTGCTCGGCGTTGTGCTGCAGCTGCGCCTGGAGGCGGACCCGTTCGGTGACGTCCCTGCTGTTGAAGATGAGGCCGCCGTGGTGGCGGTTGACGGTGGATTCCACGTTCAGCCAGTCGCCGTTGCCCGACCGGAAGCGGCACTCGATGCGGGTGGTGGGCTCCTCGACGGGGCTGGCGGCGAGGAACCTGCGCACCTCGTGGACGACCCGGCCGAGGTCCTCGGGGTGTATCAGCGAGGCCAGTTCGGAGCCCACGAGCTCTTCGGCGTCGCGGCCGTAGACCCCGGCGGCGGCCGGGCTCACGTACCGCAGGATGCCGTTCGGGGCGGCGATCATGATGACGTCGCTGGAGCCCTGGACCAGGGAGCGGAAGTGGTTCTCCTTCTGGGCCAGCTCCTGGGTGAGGGTGATGTTGTCCAGGAGCATGATGCCCTGGCGGGCGACGAGGGCGAGGACGACGGTGCCCGCCGTGAAGAGCACGACGCGGTCGACGCTCCGCCCGCTCAGCACGTTGTAGAGAATTCCCAGGGTGCAGACGGCGGCGGCGAGATACGGCGTGAGGGCGGCCAGCGATCCGGCGATCGGCCGGGTGGTGGTCCGCGCGTCCTCGGGGATCTCGTCCGGCACGCGCGCGTGCTCCGTCCCGGCTTCCGTGCGCGGGTGCCAGGGCGCGGCCCAGGGGGCGTAGGCGAGGAGCAGGGAGCCCGCGAACCAGCCGGCGTCCAGCAGCTGGCCCGATCGGTAACTCGCGTGCAGCAGCGGCGAGGTGAACAGCGCGTCGCACATGACGGTCAGGGCGAGCGCGGCGATAGCCGTGTTCACCGCGGTGCGGTTGGCCGAGGATCGTCTGAAGTGCAGCGCCAGGACCATGCTGACCAGCGCGATGTCGAGGAGCGGGTAGGCGAGCGAGAGCGCCGCGTGCGCGACGTCGCGCCCCTGGAACTGTGCGGTGTGGGCGAGGGCGAGGCTCCAGGAGATCGTGAGGAGCGAGCCCCCGATCAGCCATGAGTCGAGGGCGAGGCAGCCCCAACCCGCCTTGGTCACCGGCCGCTTGGCGAGCACGAGGAGGCCGATGATGGCGGGCGGGGCGAAGCAGAGGAAGAAGAGGTCGGCCAGGCCGGGGCTCGGCACTTCCTGCCGGAGCACGACTTCGTACCAGCCCCAGACGCCGTTGCCGAGGGCCGCCATCGCGGAGGAGACCGAGAAGAGCAGCCATGCGGGTCGAAACCGGCTGCGCCGGGTCCGGGAGTAGCGGAAGCAGGAGACGGCGGCGGTCGCGGCGGCGACGCTGAGCCCGAAGTCCCCCATGATCAGGGCGAGTCGCTCGGAGCCCCAGCCGAGCGCGGAGCCCAACGCGTACGCACCGCAGATGAGCAGCAGCACCACCTGCGAGACGACGCCGCGGCCACCCTGCTGGGGGTGACGGATCTGGGGCGCCCTCGGGGGCGGCGGGGCCGGGCAGGGGCCCGCCGCGAGGACGCTCGTGGTCGGCGGGGCGGTCACTGGATCGCCCTGATCCGCGTCGCCTGCGCGTCGTCCGCCGTGCGCGTCCGCCGTGGCGGTCCGGGCGCTGCGGGGTGCGGGGCCGCTCGCTCGTGCGGCTCGTGCCGCGCCGGAGCCTGCGGACCGGTGTGCGCGAGAGTCGGCGACGGCTTTCCCGCCGCGTCGGATCGTCCGCCCATAGGCCATACATCGCCTGTCGCCCCCCTCGCAGTCGTACGTCTCATCCCCGCGCCGAAAGGTCCACGGCGCATCCCCTGTCGGGACGATACACCAGCATCGTCACACAGGGACATAGCCCCTCTACGCTGCGTGACGATCAACGCCGAACTGAACACGGGGCGCACGCATACGAGCGCGTAGCGTGCACAATGCGCCCTCAGGCGATCAACGGCCTATGGTCCGTACGACGTTGTCAAGGGGCTCGCCCGCGGCGAACTTCGTCAGCTGGGCGGCCATCAGGCGCTGGGCGCGGGGCAGGAACGCGGACGTGGAACCGCCCACGTGCGGGCTGATGAGCACTCCAGGAGCGTGCCACAGGCGGTGACCTGCGGGCAGGGGTTCCGGGTCGGTCACGTCGAGGGCGGCGGTGAGGCGGCCGGACTCCAGTTCGGCGACGAGAGCCGAGGTGTCGACCACGGGTCCGCGGGCGACGTTCACGAGCAGCGCGCCGTCCTTCATGCGGGCCAGGAAGGCGGCGTCCACCAGCCCTCGGGTGTCCTCGGTGAGCGGCGTGGAGACCACCACGACGTCGGCCTGGGGCAGCAGCGACGGCAGTTCGGTCAGCGGGTGCACGGGGCCGCGCTCCGTGGCACGGGAAGAGCGCGCGACGCGCGCCACCCGCGCACACTCGAAGGGGGTGAGCCGGTCCTCGATGGCGGAACCGATCGACCCGTAGCCCACGATGAGGACGGACTTGTCGGCGAGCGCCGGGTAGAAGCCGGACCGCCACTCCTCCTGGCGCTGCCCCTCGACGAAGCGCGGGATGCCCCGCAGCGACGCGAGGATCAGGCCGAGGGCCAGCTCGGCGGTGCTGGCCTCGTGCACCCCACGCGCGTTGCACAGCCGCACTCCGGGGGCCAGGAACCCAAGGCCCGGCTGCACATGGTCGATCCCGGCGGTCAGCGTCTGCACGACGCGTACGGACGTCATCGCGGGCAGGGGGCGCACGGCGATCTCGGTGGGCTTCATATAGGGCACCACGTAGAACACGCAGTCGGCCGGGTCCGCTGGGAAGTCCGGGCCGCCGTCCCAGCAGCGGTAGTCGAGGCCCGCCTCCGACGCCTCGGGCAGCCCCTGGATCTCGTGCGCTTCGTAGGGAAGCCATACATCTTTCGCCATGGCCAGGAGGCTAATGCGCCCGCCCCGGGCGCGCCCGCGGGGAGGCCGCGCTCGGGCCCTGGAGAGCAGCGGTTAGGTTTGGGTGATCTCCGGACCAGGAGTGGGAGGGTACGGCCAGGTGGAGCGCAGGACGATCGGCGCGGGGGCGCTCGAAGTGGGCGCCGTCGGACTCGGCTGCATGCCGATGAGCTGGGCGTATACCGGCTCACGGCAGCGCGGCGACGCGTCGCTGCGCACCGTGCACGCCGCGCTGGACGCCACGGGCGCCGCCGGCCCGGGGGTGACGCTGCTGGACACCGCCGACATGTACGGGCCCTTCACCAATGAGCTGCTGCTCGGCCGGGTGCTGAGGGAGCGGCGCGCGGAGGCGTTCGTCTCGACGAAGTGCGGGCTGCTCGTCGGCGAGCAGCACATCGTCGCCAACGGCCGCCCCGGCTATGTGAAACGGGCCTGCGACGCGTCGCTGCGGCGGCTCCAGACGGAGACCATCGACCTGTACCAGCTGCACCGCGCCGACCCCGAGGTGCCCATCGAGGAGACGTGGGGCGCGATGGCCGGAGCTGGTCGCCGCGGGGAAGGTGCGGGCCCTGGGGCTGTGCGCGGTGGGGGCGCGTGCTCACCGGCGTGTGGCGCCGGGGCGGCCCGGGTCCGGGCTGCACGATCTGACGATCCGCCAGTTGGAGCGGGTGCAGCAGGTCTTTCCGGTGAGCGCGGTGGAGGCCGAGCTGTCGGTGTGGTCGCCCGAGGCGCTGGAGGCGCTGCTGCCGTGGTGCGTGGCCCGCGGGGTGGGGTTCCTCGCGGCGATGCCGCTGGGGAATGGTTTCCTCACCGGGACGCTGACGCCCGGCCAGGGCTTCGAGCCGGACGACCTTCGGGCCCGGCACCCGCGCTTCACCGCCGAGATGATGGCCGCCAACCAGCCGCTGGTGGTGGGGTTGCGCCGGGTGGCGGAGCGGCACGGGGCGACACCGGCGCAGGTCGCGCTGGCGTGGGTGCTCGCGCAGGGCCGCCATGTGGTGCCGATCCCCGGGGCCAAGCGGGCGCGCTGGGCGGTGGAGAACGCCGGGGCGGCGGCACTGCGGCTGACCGGGACGGACCTGGCGGAGATCGCGGCGTTGCCGGCGGCGCTGGGGTCGTGGGACTGAGGGGCGCGGAGGGGCGGGGGC
>RBWT01000359.1 GCA_004010275.1 Streptomyces huasconensis | reverse complement strand
AGCCGTGCGAGCGTCTGGCGCAGGGCCTGGCGGGCGGCCGGATCGCGGCGGGCCTCGGCGCCAGCCGGCGGGTGCGGGCCAGGGCGTGCGGCAGGGGGCGGCGCAGCCACAGGGTGAGGAGTTCGTTGCGGCGCAGCCTGGCCGGACGCCGCCGCGCGGGGCCGGGTCCGGGTGGTGGTGGGCGACCACGTCCGGGCAGTGCGTCACGCCCCAGCCGTGTGCGGCGAGGTCATAGGCGAGGAGGGTCTCCTCGCGCCGAAGAACAGCAGCGGGTGGAAGCCGCCCACCTCCAGATAGGCGCTGCGGCGGACCACGGAGGCGCAGGCCAGGAAGCCGAGGACCTGGGTGCCCGGCAGGTCGCCCGCCGGGCCGAGCGGCGACGTGGCGAGGACGTCGTTGAGCGGGTCGGGCCCCTCGTCGGGCCCCACCAGCGTGCGGGCGGAGACCAGGCCGAGGCGGGGGTAGGCGTCCATCAGTTCGGCCGCCTGCTTCAGGGCGCCGGGCGCCCACCAGGAGTCGTCGTCGCTGAAGGCCACGTACCGGCAGCGCAGGGCACGCACGCCGTCGGTGCGGGCCAGGGCGCCCCGGTTGCGCGGCAGGGCCACCACCTGGACCTCGGGGAATTCGCGGGCGAGGCGGGAACGTGTGTCGTCCGTGGAGGCGTTGTCGACCACCAGGATCTCGGGCCGCTCGGGCAGGTCGAGCAGGTGCCGCAGGGTGCGGACCAGGCTGTCGGCGCGGTTGCGGGTGGCGATCACGACGCCGGTGTCGGGGGGTGGATTCTGGTTCATGAGGTGCGGGGGCGGAGGGCGTGGGGACGGATGGCGCGGGGGCGGGTTACGGCAATGCGCATGACTGGTGCTGCTCCGGCTCGGGCGGTGTTCGGGGGAGGGGCTTCGGGCGGTGTACGGAATCACCCCGGTCCCGCTGGTCCCGCGCCCTGTGGTGTTTCAAACCCGGGTAGGTGCTTCAAGAGGCGGCATCAAGGAGCGACCGTTTCGCTGGTGATCAGCTCCACGAGGGCGGGCAGGCCACCCTCGGCCAGCGCGCGGCGCTGACGGTCCGCCGAGGTGCCCTCCTGAAGCAGGCGGTGCATCAGCGAGGTCACCTCGCGGGTGTCATCCGCCTCGTCCAGGGCGGGCGTGAGGTGGTCGAGCAGCATGCACAGCACGTCGCCGGCCCGCCGTGGCTGCCCGGCCGGATCGATCAGCGTGCCGCTGAGGCCGTGCCGGGCGGCGTGCCAGTTCGCCGCCTGGAGCAGCTCCGGCGTGCACTCCGGGGGCGGAGCGCCCGCCTTCTCCTCGCGTATGGCCGTGGCCACCAGCGCCCGTACGATTCCGGCGAACATGACCGCCGAGTCGGCGCGCAGCTGGACGTCCGTGCAGCGCACCTCGACCGTGGAGTAGCGGTCGGAGAGCCGGGCCTGCCAGTACAGCTGGCCGGTGTCGCTGATGATGCCGGTGTCCAGCAGGGTGCGGATTCTGCTCTCGTGGTCGGCGAGCGAGGCGAAGCGGGGAGGCGGCCCGCTGACCGGCCAGCGGCCGAACACCACCGTGCGCCAGCTCGCGAAGCCGGTGTCGTGGCCGTCCCACAGGGGCGAGTTCGCGGACATGGCCACCAGCGCGGGCAGCCAGACGCGGATGCGGTTCAGGATGGCGACGCCCATCTCCTGGTCCGGGACGGCCGCGTGCACGTGCATGCCGTTGACGAGCTGCTCGGCCACGAGCTGCGGAGCCTGGGAGCGCATCGCCAAGTAGCGGGCCTTGCGGGTCACCGGCACGGGAGCCGCCGTCCGGTATGGGGCCGTCGCGCAGGCGGCGATCCGGCAGCCGCTGCGCTCCGCCGCCGCGCCGAGCGCGTGCCGCAGCCGCAGCAGGTGGCCGCCGACCTCCTCCAGGTCGGTGCAGATCGGCGTGGCGACCTCCACCTGCGCCTGGAGCAGTTCCGGCTGGAGTTCGCTGTCCTCGGCGATCGGCCCTAGTCCGGCCGCCGCCCGCACTTGGTCCCCGAGCGGTACCGGCAGGCACGTGTCCGGATCGAGCAGCAAGTACTCTTCCTCGACCCCAATAGTGATCATGTCGTATCGGATACCCTCGGATGGAAGGGGTAAATCGGACATTGTGGTGAACGGTTCGGTCGCTCCTGCCGTTCGGGTGACCTCGGGTCCGCCGGAGGCGTGCCGTCGACGTGCGGGTCCTCACCCCCTGTGTGCACGATGCGTCCGCAAGGAGTTCCCGCCTCCCCCGATGGCAAGGAGACCGCTGTGGCCGACGTCAGTCCGATCGACCTCCAGAAGGCGCTCAAGGGTGCCCAGTACCCCGCAAGCCGTGCCGACCTGGTCAGTCTGGCCAGGGACAACGGCGCGGACGACTCTCTCGTCCAGAAGCTGTCGGGTGCGTCGACGGACCGGTTCGACGGTCCTGACGACGTCCAGAAGGTGGCTTTCGGCAACGGGTGAGGGAGGGGGCCGCACTTCCAGCGTCCGGCGTCTGGGTCCCGTCCTCTTCCGTCTCGTCCTCTTCCGTCTCGTCTTCTTCCGTCTCGTCTCGTTATGGTTCTGGCCGCCGGGCGGCCTGCCCGGCGGTCAGTCGTTCTTGATCGGAACCTGCCAGGGGCGACGCGGAAGCGACGAGGTGAGAGGCCGTATGTTCACGACGCGTCCCACGCTGCAAGGCACCTTCGGCATGGTGTCGTCCACCCATTGGCTCGCCTCGCAGTCCGCGATGGCCGTCCTGGAGGACGGAGGCAACGCCTTCGACGCCGCGGTCGCCGCCGGGTTCGTCCTGCTCGTCGTCGAGCCCCACCTCAACGGGCCCGCCGGCGAGGTCCCGATCATCCTCGCGCCCGCCGGCGGCGACGTATGCGTGCTCTGCGGTCAGGGGCCCGCCCCCGCGGGCGCCACCGTGGCCCACTACCGGTCCCTCGGGCTCGACCTCGTCCCCGGCACCGGGCCGCTCGCCGCCGCCGTGCCCGGCGCTCGACGCGTGGATGCTGCTGCTGCGGGACCACGGCACGAAGTCCCTCGCGGACGTCCTCGAGTACGCCATCGGGTACGCGGAGGACGGGCACGCCCCCGTCGAGCGCGTCGGCGAGACCGTGGAGACGGTGCGGCGGCTCTTCGAGGAGGAGTGGCCGTCCTCCGCGGAGGTCTATCTCCGCGGGGGGCCGGGTGGGGGTGAACCGCCGCGTACGGGCGAGTTGTTGCGGAACCCGGCGTTGGCGGCGACGTGGCGGAGATTGCTGGCGGAGGCGGGTGCGGGTGCGGGCGACGTGGGGAGAGGCGAGGCGGGGAGCGGCAGCGGGTGGCGCAGATCGAGGCCGCCCGTGAGGTGTGGCGGACCGGCTTCATAGCCGAGGCGCTCGTGCGGCAGGCCGGGCGGCCCACCCTGGACACGAGCGGCGAGCGGCACGTCGGGACGCTCTCGGCGGAGGATCTGCGGGGGTGGTCCGCGTTCTACGAGGACCCGGTCACGTACGACTGGAACGGCTGGACCCTGTGTAAGGCCGGGGCCTGGAGCCAGGGCCCCGTCTTCCTCCAGCAGCTCGCGCTTCTGCCCCGCGATGTCGCGGAGCTGCCCGCGTACGGGTCCGCCGAGTACGTCCATCTCCTCGTCGAGGGCTGCAAGTTGGCCATGGCGGACCGGGAGGCCTGGTACGGCGACGCGGGCTCCGCCGGTTCTGTGCCGATACGTGAGCTGCTCTCCGAGGAGTACAACGCGCGGCGGCGGAAGCTGATCGGGGACGAGGCCTCGTACGAGCTGCGGCCCGGGTCGCCCGGTGGGCGCGAGCCGCGGCTGGCCGCGCATGCGGTCGCGGTGGCCGCGGGGGGCGG
>RBWT01000358.1 GCA_004010275.1 Streptomyces huasconensis | reverse complement strand
CCGAAGCCCCCGCCGCCCCACAGCCCCCAGCACGGCCGAAATCCACTCGTCCGCACGGCATCCGGGAACTACCGTCCGTTAAATGGATATGGAACCAGTCCACCCCCCTGTTACGCCCCCGGCTGCACCCCCTGCCACGCCCTCCATCCAGTTCCGCGACATCCCCGAGGCGGGCATCGACCGCGCCCTGTCCCTCGCGTACCTCGTCTTCCACGAGAGCCCGGAGGACGAGAAGCGCAAGCACCACCGCGACCTGCTGCTCGACTGCGTCCGCATCGGGGCGTACGACGGCGAGGAACTCGTCGGATTCCTCGCGGCGTTCCCCTTCACCGTCTCCGTCCCCGGCGGCGAACTGCCCTGCCCCGGCCTGACGTTCGTCTCGGTGGCGCCGACGCACCGGCGGCGGGGCGTGCTCTCGGGGATGATCGCCGAGATGTTCGCGAGGGCCTCGGCGGACGGCGCCCCGATCGTCTCCCTGTGGGCGTCGGAGGCCGTGATCTACGGCAGGTTCGGCTTCGGCCCGGGCACCCACGGAAGCACGGTGGAGATCGACTCCCGCCGCCCCCTGGCCCTGCGCATCACCCCCGACGACCGCCCGCTGCGCCTGCTCGACCCCTCCGACGTCCCGGACGTACTCGGCCCGTACTACGACCGCACCCGTACCGGTCCCACCGGCCGCGCCGGCCGCCTCGCCCGCACGGAGGCATGGTGGCGCGAGGAGTGGATGGCGGAGAAGGACGAGGAAGACGACGAGCTGTCCCCGCCCCGCGTCGTCACCGTCGTGAACCCGGCAGGCCCGTCCCCCATCGCCGGCTACGCGATCTACCGCACCAAGACCCACGAGGACGCCCCCGGCCTCGTCCGCCTGGACGACCTGGAGGCGGACACCCCGGCCGTCGCCGCCGCCCTGTGGCGCTATCTCGCCGCCATCGACCTGACGGGCACGGTCCGCGCCTGGGGCCGCCCCCAGGACGACCCGCTGCTGCTCTTCGCCGCCGACCGGGACCAGGTGCGCGTCACGAGCGACTTCCCCGCGCTGTGGATTCGCCTCATCGACGTACGCGCCGCGCTGACCGCCCGCTCCTGGGCGGCCCCGGTGGACGCGGTCCTCGACGTGCGCGACGACCGGCTCCCCGCCAACGCGGGCCGGCACCGCCTGACGGCCTCCCCCGACGGCTGCGCGTACGAGCGGACGGACGACCCGGCGGACCTCACCCTCGACGTACGCGACCTGGCGGCCGCCTATCTGGGCGGGACGGAGATCACCGCCCTGGTCCGCTCGGGCCTGGCCGAGGAGCACACGCCGGGCACGGCGACGGCCCTGGACGCGGTGCTGCGCACCGCCCTGCTGCCGCACACGGTGGACGAGTTCTAGCCCGGGGTCAGGCCTTCGACCCGAGGGCGGTGAGCGCGTCGTCGGTCAGCCGGTACACGGTCCACTCGTCCTGGGGCCGCGCGCCGAGCGACTCGTAGAACCGGATGGAGGGTTCGTTCCAGTCGAGGACGGACCACTCCAGCCGTTCGTAGCCGCGCTCGACGCAGATGCGGGCGAGTTCGGTGAGCAGCGCCTTGCCGTGCCCGCCGCCGCGCGCCTCGGGACGTACGTACAGGTCCTCCAGGTAGATCCCGTGGACGCCACGCCACGTGGAGAAGTTGAGGAACCACAGGGAGAAGCCCGCCACCTCGCCGGTCGCGTCGTCCTGCGCGATGTGCGCGAACGCGGCGGGCCGCTCGCCGAACAGCGCCTCGCGCAACTGCTCCTCGGTGGCCCGGGCCTCGTCGGGCGCCTTCTCGTACGCGGCGAGGTCGCGGATCAAGGCGTGGATGACGGGGATGTCGGCGGGTGTGGCGGTACGAATCATGCGGGCAGGCTAGCCAGCGGCGGCACGCCGGGGTCAACACCGTCTCACCACACGGGCGATCACGCGGCACTCACCCGGTGGCCTCACGGACGACCCCACGGCACCCACCCGGTGGCCTCACGGGCGACCGCGCGGCACTCACCCGGTGGCCTCGCGGGCGCGATCACGCGGCCCGGGGTCACCGCCCCGACGCCAGCAACCGCCGCGCGATCTCCATGTCGTCCGGCGGCAGCGGCCGCCCGTCCTCGGTCTCCCACAGCGCGTTCTGCAGCACCCGCCCCAGCGTCCAGGCGCGCGCCCGCTCCCGGTCGAGCCCCATGACCTCGGTCAGCGCGTCGAACCGCCACAGCACCTCATCGGGTTCGAAGCGGTTGTCGAGGACGGGCCACAGGTCGAACCCGGGGTCCCCGGCGAGCGGCTTGGGGTCGATGGCGAGCCACGGCTCGCGCTCGGAGGCGAGGACGTTCTCGAAGTGCAGGTCCCAGTGGAGCATCCGGTCGCCCGGCTCCCCCATGACCTCGCGCACCGCGCCCCCGCACCGCTCGACGATCGCGCGCTCGGCCGGGTCGGGGATCGCCTTCAGCGCGGCGGGCAGATCCTCGACCATCTGGGCCGCGATGTCGCCGAGCCGCCGCATGCCCTCCGGCGCGGGCCCCGCCGTCAGCCGGGCGAGGAGTCCGGCGATGACGAGGACGGCCTCACGGGTGTCGGCCATCGTCGACAGCATCCGCCCCTCGTCGAGCCGTTCGAGCAGCATGGTGCCGGTCGCGGGGTCGTGGTCCAGGAGACGTACGGCCCCGTCGCCGCCGCACACCCGCAGCGCGACCGGCTCCCCCTCGGTCTCCTCGTCCAGCACCTGGAACTTGACCACGGCGGGCGTCCCGTCGGCGCGCACCACGGGCAGCACGAGCGCGGCCTGGCCGTGCATCGGCTCCCCGTCCGGCGTCAGCTCCCACCGCTCGACGAACTCCCGTACCCGCGCGGGCAGTACGTCGATGAAGGCGCGCCCGGCAGCACCGGCGTACATGTGCTGCGCGGCGACCAGTTCGTCCGGGACACGAATGTCGATCACGCCCGTCACGCTACCGAAGACGTGCCCGACGGCGTCAGGAAATTCCGGCCGCCTTCAGCTCCTTGGCGAACGCTCCCTGCTCGTAGAGCGAGTTGCCCGCCGCCTTCTTCCCGTCGATGAAGACGGTCGGGGTGCCCTCGATCCCGTCGTCGGAGAAGGCCTTCATCGCCTCACCGACCCACTTCTTGTACGTCCCGTTGGTCACCGCCTTGTCGAAAGCGGCACCCCGCAGCCCGTCCACCTTGTCGGCGATCTTCAGCAGGAAGGCCGGGGTGTAGGCGTCGTCCGACTCCTCCTCGGGCTGGTTGGCGAAGACCGCGGCGTGGAACTGCGGGAACCTGCCCGCCTCGACCGAGGCGCGCAGCGCGTTCGCCGCGTTCACGGAGCCGCTGCCGCCGAGGTTGTTGTCGAGGAACGACGCGATCGTGTACTCGATCCTCACCTTGCCGTCGGCCACCGGCTCCACCAGCGCCCGCGCCCCGCCCTCCTCGAACTTCTTGCAGAACGGGCAGCGCGAGTCCTCGTACACCTTGACCGTGTGCGCGGCCTTCGGGTCGCCGACGGTGATCACGCCGCCCTTCACCGAGGCGGGCACCTTGGCGAGCCGCCCGGCGGCCGCCGGCGGAGCCTTCGCCTCCGGAGCGTCGGAGCCGCCGGCCCCGGGCGCTTCGGACTCGGGCGCCTTTGATTTCGGCGCCTTGGACTCCGGGGCCTTGGACTCCGGGGCGGCGGACGAGGACTTCCCGGCCTTGTCGGCACGGCCGTTGTCACCGTCGTCGCCGCCGCCGGGACCGCAGGCGGACGCGGCCGCCCCGATCAGTGCCGCGGCCGCCACCGCGGTGACGACGCGCCCGGCCTTGCGCCCGGCCTTGTGTACGGCCATGAGGTGAGCCTTCCAGGTGTTCGATCAGTTCGATCTCCGACAGGTCCCGCTCAAAGTATCGGAATCCCGCCCGGACCCCTCCCGGCCCCCGGCCCCCCCTGCCC
>RBWT01000357.1 GCA_004010275.1 Streptomyces huasconensis | reverse complement strand
GCGGGCGCCGCCCCGTCGCGCAGGGCGACGAGCGCGGCGCCGAGCACGGCCGCAGGGCGTCGGGGCCTTGGACGCCTCCGGCGAGGGGCGGCGGGGTGCTCATGGGCGTGTCCTTCGGGTGCGCGCGTACGGGAACACCAGCCTGTACGCCGTGTGGGCGCACGCCGGGGAGCGTGGCGATCCGAACCCGAAAGGGGTACTGCTGTGCGGAGAGGGTGTGTGGGTGGGGTGGGGGTGCTAGGTGGGCAAGGGGGTTGGGGCTTGGCCGCCGCGTCGACCGTGCAAGCGCTGTGCCGGGCCCGGTGGTCTCAGGGGCGGAAGGCGGCCTTGTGGTCGGTGGCCCATTGGGGGAATGTGCGGGCCTGATTGCCGGTGATTGCCTCCACCGTGGTGGTGATCTCCGGTTCGGTGCCGACGGCCTCGGCGAAGGAGGCGAGGAGGGCGGGGAGCACCTCCGGTGTGACGTGCGGGAAGAGGTCGGGGCCGACTTCCTGCGGCGGTATGTCGACGAAGCGCAGGGTGCGGCCGAGTGCGGCGCCGATGGCGTGGATCTGCTGCTCCGTGGTCACGGCCTCGGGGCCGGTGAGGCGGTGGACGGTGCCTTGGTGACCGTCGTCGAGGAGGGTGCGGGTGGCGACCGCGGCGATGTCGGCCTCGTGGATGGGGGCGGTGACCGCGCCGCCGAAGGGGCCGCGGACGGTGTCGCCGGTGCGGATCTGCGGCGCCCACTGGAAGGCGTTGGTGGCGAAGGCGTTGGGCCGCAGGAAGGTGTGGCCGAGGCCGCTTTCCGTCACGCGTGCTTCGAGTTCGGCGTGGGCGGCGTAGATGGGGTGGGTGGGGTCGGCGCCGTCCTGGATGATGCCGGAGGAGAGGACGGTGACGTGGCGGACGCCGCCCGCCGCGGCCGCTTCGAGGAGGGTGGCGGTGTGCGCGCCCGCGGCCTGGAGGTGCAGGAAGAGGCCCGAGGCGCCTTCGAAGAGCGGGGTGAGGTCGGCGGGGCTGGGCCGGTCGCCGGAGAGGTCGAGGCGGCTGACGTCGACCGTGTCGGGGAGCCCGGCGCGTTCGGGGGCGCGGGTCAGGGCGCGTACGGAGGCGCCTTCGGCGGCGAGTTGGTCCACGAGGGCGCGGCCCACGTTTCCGGTGGCTCCGGTCACGACGATGGTCGGGGGCGTGGTGGGGGGCACAGGGGGCTCCTTCTGGTCCGGGTGGCGTGGCCGTTCCGGCGGGTCCGGCCCGGCTCTGGTGCGAGCCTAGGCCGGTCCCGCCGGGTGCCGGATCGTCGTTTGGGACCAGGGGCGTAGGCCGTGGGACCTACGCCCCGCGTCCCGGATCAGCCCTTGCCGGCGCCTTGGCGTACGCGCAACGCCCGTGCCAGGTCGTCGAGTTGGTCGGTGAACCGGCGGCGCAGTGCGGGGACCGGGTCCGCGTCGCGCAGGCACCGCTCGCCCAGCCGGAGCGTCTCGGCGTCCACGAAGGGTGTGGGGAAGGCCGACAGGCCCACCACGTCGGCGATCGCGGGGCCGCGCCGGGCGGCCACGGCGACGGCGTCCTCGTAGTAGCGCGGGACGTACTCCCTGACGAGTTCGGCCTGTTCGGGCTGCCAGAAGCCCTGCGCGGTGGCCCTGAGGAGGTAGTTGGACAGCTCGTCGGAGGCGAACATCGCGTCCCAGGCGGCCCGCTTGGCCGCGGCGTCCGGCAGCGCGGCCCGGCAGCGGGCGGCGCCCTCCTGGCCGGTGGCGCTCGGGTCCCGCGCCAGCTCGGCGGCGACGGCCAGTCTCGTCGGTGGCGTCGCCCACGGCGAGCCGGGCCAGGACGCGCCAGCGCAGCTCGGGGTCGAGTTCGGGGCCGCCGGGCACGGTGCCCTCGGTGAGCCACGCCTGGAGGGGCCCCGGCTGGGTGGCGACGTCGATGGCGGTGCGGACGGCGGTGAGGCGCAGCCCCGGGTTGGAGCCGTCCTCGGTGCGCCGGATCAGGTCGCGGCAGAGTTCGCCGAGGGCGGCGAGGGCGGCGGGCCGCTCCTCGGGGGTGGTGTAGCGGTCGGCGATGTGGTCGGTGGCGAAGGCGAGGACGCCTTGGACGATGGCGAGGTCGGTCTCTTCGGGGAGGTGGACGCGGGCGGTGGTGAGGTAGGAGCCGCCGTCGAGTTCGCCGTCGCGGACCATGTCGCGCAGGCTGTTCCACAGGACGGCGCGGGTGAGGGCGTCCGGTACGCCGGAGATGCCGCGCAGCACGGTCTCCTCGGAGACGTCGTCGAGGCGGATCTTGGCGTAGGTGAGGTCCTGGTCGTTGGGGACGATCAGGGCGGGGCGGCCGCCGTCGCGGGCGGTGGCGGGTCCGGTGGCCGGGACGTCGGTCTCGTACCGCTCGCGCAGACGAAGACGCCGGCGTCGGCGAGGTCCCGGTCGTAGACGCCGACGGCGACGCGGTGGGGGCGGCCGGGCCCGTGGGGGGCCGTGCCGCCGTCGAGCGTGAACGTCCACTCGCGTCCGGCGTGGACGACCTTCGAGGTGAGGGTGTCGACGCCCGTGGTGCGCAGCCAGGCCTCGGCCCAGCGGTGCACGTCGCGGTCGGTGCCCTGGGCGAGGGAGTCGATGAAGTCGGCGAGGGTGGCGTTGGCGAACTTGTGCCGCGCGAAGTGGGTGTTGATGCCGGCGAGGAAGTCCTTCTCGCCGAGCCAGGCGACGAGTTGGCGCAGGGCGCTGGCGCCCTTGGCGTACGAGATGCCGTCGAAGTTGAGCAGTGCGGACGCGGTGTCGGGCACGGCGTCGGGGGCGGGGGCGACGGGGTGGGTGGAGGGGCGCTGGTCGGCGTCGTATCCCCAGGACTTGCGGGCGACGCCGAAGGCGGTCCACGGGTCCTTGAAGCGGGTGGCTTCGGCGATGGTCTGGTAGCCCATGTACTCGGCGAAGGACTCGTTCAGCCAGATGTCGTCCCACCAGGTGAGGGTGACGAGGTCGCCGAACCACATGTGGGCCATCTCGTGGGCGATGACCATGGCGCGGGCCTGGCGTTCGGTGTCGGTGACGGCGGAGCGGAAGACGTATTCGTCGCGGAAGGTGACGAGGCCGGGGTTCTCCATCGCGCCGGCGTTGAACTCGGGGACGAACGCCTGGTCGTAGGAGTCGAAGGGGTAGGGCTCCTCGAACTTCTCGTGGTAGCGGTCGAAGCAGGCCCGTGTGATGTCGAGGATCTCTTCGGCGTCGGCGTCCAGGTATGGCGCGAGGGAGCGGCGGCAGTGGAGGCCGAGGGGCAGACCTCGGTGTTCGGCGCGCACCGAGTGGTAGGGGCCGGCGGCGACGGCGACGAGGTAGGTGGAGATGAGCGGGGTGGGGGCGGCCCGCCAGGTGCCGCCGCCGAGGTGTTCGGTGATGCCGTTGGCGAGGACGGTCCACCCTTCGGGGGCGGTGACGGTCAGCTCGAAGACGGCCTTCAGGTCGGGCTGGTCGAAGGCGGCGAAGACGCGCTGCACGTCCTGCAGGAACATCTGGCTGTACGTGTACGTCTCGCCGTCGCTGGGGTCGGTGAAGCGGTGCATGCCCTCGCCGGTGCGGGAGTAGCGCATCGCGGCGTCCACGCGCAGCTCGTGCTCGCCCTTGGTGAGCCCGTCGAGCGTGAGGCGGTTGTCGACGAGGCCGGCCGGAGGAAGTGGCTGCCCGTCGAGGGTGACGGAGCGCAGCTCGGCGGGTTGCAGCTCGACGAAGGTGGTGCCGTCGGTGCGGGCGCTGAACCGGATGACGGTGCGCGAGTCGAAGGTCTCACCGGCGGGGTCGGCCGCCTTGGTCAGGTCGAGCTCGACGGTGTACCGGTGGACGTCGATGAGCTGGGCTCGGGTCTGCGCTTCGTCGCGCGTCAGTACGGGCATGGGGCCCATGCTGCCCGATGGCGGCGGCATCGGTGAAGGTCAGGGGCGTGGGGGGGGTGTGCGGGTCGCGGGGCGTGGGGCCGGCTGGTCGGGGCC
>RBWT01000356.1 GCA_004010275.1 Streptomyces huasconensis | reverse complement strand
CTCCCCACCTCTGGAAGGACCGTTCTGCCATGGACACCATGCGTGACCGCTTCGCCCCCCTCGTCTCGCGCTGCTGGTCGAGGACCCGCGCGTCGCCGTCGTCCTCGCCGAGATCGGCAAGGACGCCTTCGAAGCGGCGATGCGCAAGCACCCGGACCGGGTGATCAACGTCGGGATCAGGGAGCAGCTGCTCGTCGGGGCGGGTGCGGGGCTCGCGCTCGCCGGGCTGCGGCCCGTGGTGCACACCTTCGCGAGCTTCCTGGTGGAGCGGCCCTTCGAGCAGATCAAGCTCGACTTCGGGCACCAGGGCCTCGGCGGCGTCCTCGTCAGCGCCGCGGCGTCCTTCGACTGGCCGGCCGGGGGCTTCACGCACATGGCGCCCGGTGACGTCGCGCTGCTCGACACCCTCGTCGGCTGGACCGTGCACGTGCCGGGCCACCCCGACGAGGCGGAAACACTCCTGCGGCACGCCGTCGCGGCGGGCGACGACAAGGTGTACGTACGCCTGTCGGTGCAGGCCAACGCGCGGGCGCTGCCCGTGGACGGTGAGCGGTTCCTCACCGTGCGCGAAGGGCGCGGGGGTGTGGTGGTCGCCGTCGGGCCACTCCTTGACCAGGTCCTCGCCGCGACGGAGGGGCTCGATGTGAGCGTGCTCTACGCCACCACCGTGCGCCCCTTCGACGAGCGGGCGCTGCGCCGGGCCGCCGGAGCCGCCGACTCCGCCGATGTGGTGGTCGTCGAGCCGTACCTCGCCGGGACCTCGACCGCCGCGGTGAACGACGCGCTCGCCGACCTGCCGCACCGCGTGCTCGGCCTGGGCGTGGGCCGCCGTGAGCTGCGCCGCTACGGTCAGGTCGAGGAACATCTGACCGCCCACGGCCTCGACGCCGGGTCGCTGCGCGGGCGGATCAGCGGCTTCCTGAATGCCGGGACTTCCGTACGTACGTCATAGCGGGCATCCCTGCGTACGCCGTGACGTGTCGGCGCTGCTTCACTCCAGGGGCGGGACTGCCAACTCCGGGTGTTCTTCCAGGAGTCGGGGCGGCGCGGCTTGGCGCCAGGAGTCGGCCAGGATGTCGGTCAGTTCCTCCTTGTCCAGCGCGGCGAGGCGCACCCGCACCCACGCGGAGCTCGCCTCGTGCGCGGCGACCCAGAACTTGTCCGGCTCGGCGAGGACCAGTTCGTCCCGCTCGACCTTCGGGCAGCGCACCGCGATCGACGTCTCGTCGTCCGGCACTGTCACGAACATCTTTCCGGCGACACGGAACGTGGGCATGCTCCACGCGATCTTCTCCACCGTGTCCGGCAGGGCGAGGGCGATGCGGCGCACGTCATCGGAGGTGACGCGGGCCCGGGATCTGGACTTCGACATGGCACGAACCGTAGCCAACGCCACTGACAGGCGCGGACTCGCCGGCTCGGCTCACAGCACCCGCTCGTCCAGCCACGCCGTGAGGTCCTCCTGGACCTCGTCCCGGTTGGTCTCGTTGAGGATCTCGTGGCGCGCGTCGGGGTAGCCCTTCCACGTCAGGTCCTCCACGCCCACGTACCGGAAGTCCTCCAGAAGTTCGTGGACCAGCGTCATCCGCTGGTTGCAGGGGTCCTGCTCGCCGACGGCGACGTGGATCGGCAGGTCGGCGGGGACGCGGGCGAGGTTGCGCGGGTCGTTGATCTTGCGTACGGCACGCATCCAGTCCAGGCAGAGCCCCGCGGAGAAGGCGAACCCGCAGCGCTCGTCGGCTGCGTACGCGTCGACCTCGGCCTCGTCCCTGGAGAGCCACTCGAAGCCGGTGCGGCGCGGGAAAGGGTCGTTGAACGAGGCGAAGAGGGCGGGGATGTACGAGGAGGTCGCGGCACGGCCCCGCTCGGCGACCTCACGCTCCAGGCGGGCGATCGCCCCGGCCGGGTCGGCGCCGGGCAGCGAGCGGAACGTGCCCGAGAGGATCACGCCCGCGAGGCCGTCCGCGTACTCCTGGGCGTAGTCCCGCGCGAGCATCGAGCCGAGGCTGTGCCCCAGGAGGAAGAACGGCACGCCGGGGTGGAGGGTGCGGACCTGGTCGCCGATGGCCTTGAGGTCGTCGACGATCGCCCGCCAGCTGTCGGCGTCCGAGGCGCCGTCCGGTCCCGGTGACGCCGTAGCCGCCGTGGCCTGGGCGGTCGCGCCGTGGCCACGGTGGTCGGAGGCCACCACGCCGTAGCCGTGGGCGGTCAGGTGGCGGGCGAACCGGTCGTAGCGCAGGGCGTGTTCGGCGGCGCCGTGCGCGAGCAGGACGTAGGCGCGCGGCCTGCCGTCGGCGGGCAGCCAGGTGTACGTGGCGACGGGCACGCCGTCCGCCGCGTTGAGCAGTCCTGCCGTGTAGGCGGCGCTCGGGGTGGTGTGGGTGTCGTCGGGGTGGTCGGTCCGGTCGGGCATCGCGCGGGCTCCCTGGGGTGGTTCGCTGCTGGGATGGTTTCCTGCTGGCCGGCTCGCCTCGGGTTCGTCGGATGGCGGTCCTGCGGCTCAGCCTCCCCCACGCGCGGCGCCTCATGCGGATCACTCGCCGAACCGGAACCTGCGCCGTGGTGGTCGACGTGACGGCGGCTTTACGTTCAGGGGAGCCGTTTGTAGAAGAGCGTCGTCGGGTGGAGAGTCCCGGCCGGGTCCGTCGCGTAGTCGGGGATGGTTCCGGCCCGGGTCCAACCGGCCTTCCCGTACAGGGTCTCGGCGGGGCTGCCGGTCTCCGTGTCGAGGACGAGGAGGGTCACGCCCGCGTCCGCCGCCGCCTCTTCGGCGGCGGCCAGGAGCCGGCGGGCGAGGCCCCGTCCGCGCGCGGACGGGTGGACCATCAGTTTGGTGATCTCGGCGCGGTGGCGGCCGTTCGGCTTGTCGACGAAGGCGACGCCGACGGTTCCGGTGACTCTCGTCCCGTCATGGGCGGTCCAGACGGCGAGGCCACCGCTCTCGACCGCCGGGGCGAGTCCGCGCCACCAGGCGGCCGCCTCGGCGCGCTCCAGCCCGGCGAGGAAGCCGAGCGAGGCGCCGCCCCGCACCGTGTCGACGAGCAACTCGGCCAGGCCGCCCGCGTAATCCGGGAACCGGGCGGCGTCGATGCGGGTGACGGCGTCCCGACCGAGGGAGACGGGGCCCTGGGAGGCCGCGCTCACGGCTTCACCACCACGAGCGCGTACCGCACGGCTTCCTCCCCCACGCAGCGGAAGCGCGACGCGCCCCATAGCCGGAAGCGCAGGCAGTCACCGGTGCGCAGGGTGTGCGCGTCCCCCTGCACCGTGACCTCCAGGGCGCCTTCCAGTACCCAGATGTGCTGCTCCAGGCCGGGCACGGGCGGTCGGTCGTACGTGATGTCGGCGCCCGGTTGCAGTCGGCCCTCGACGAGTTCGGCGCGCATCCCGATGTGCGGCGGGGAGACCGCCCAGCGCATGAACCCCGCCTCGTCGTCCGCCCAGACCGTCTGGTCGACGGCGCGCACCAGCTGCGCGGGCTCGGCCTCCACCTCGCTCAGGAGCTGCGACATGGTCCGTTCGTACACGGCGCAGAGGCGGTTCAGGAGGGCGGCGGTGGGGCTGATCTCCGCGCGCTCGGCCCGGGACAGGGTGGAGCGGCTGATGCCGCTCAGCTCCGCCAACTCGCCCAGGGACCAGCCGCGTTCGGCACGCAGCTCGGCCAGCCGGGCGGCCAGGCGCGCGTCGACTCCTTCGTGTTCCATATCTGGCACGTTAGCCCGCATACGAGATGGTGGGCAAGCGTGATCCGGCCTGCGGGCTGCGGCTCTCGGGCCCGGCCTGCGGACGTCAGCTCTCGGGTTCCGGCCCACGGACGTCGCTCTCGCGCTCCGGCCCGTGGACGTGGGTCTTCGGACCCGGCCTGCGGACTGCGGCTCTCGGGCTCCGGCCCGCGGACCTCGGCTCCCGGGCTCCGGCCCGCACACGTCGACCCTCGGGTTCTGGCCCGCACACGTCGCTCTCGGCCCGCCCGTCA
>RBWT01000355.1 GCA_004010275.1 Streptomyces huasconensis | reverse complement strand
GCGAGCGCGGTGGGCGACGCGACGGGCGGCGCAGGGCGGCCAGGGCGGCCGCGCCGGGCCCGACAGCCGGGGTGCCATGCGCACCGGCCGCCGCCTCGCCCCGTACCGACGGTGTGCGGCGGGCCGTCCAGCCGCAGGCGGCCAGGAACAGGGCCGTGAGCGCGCCCAGAGTGCCGAGGGTCGCCGCCTCGGTGGACAGGGCCAGGAACGCGACGCTCACCGAGGACACCAGGGCCAGGGCGGACGCCGTCAGGGCGGAGAAGGTCGACGTGGCGCGGGCGGCGACGGCCAGCAGGACCGCGGTCACCGCCAACTGGGCCACCGGCCCGGCGACGTACGGCAGACGCAGCGCCGGCGGCAGGGCGACAGCGGCGGCCCAGGCGAGCGTCAGGGCGCCATGGCGGGTGACGGAGCGGACGGCGGCGCTGTTCCCCGGGAGCGGGCCGAGCCATGCCGACCCCCGGCCGAGCGCTCCGGAGACCACGAGCAGGAACGCGGCGGAGGTCGCGAGGACCAAGGGTGCCAGCATCGGGTGGGACAGCGGCAGTTCGACGAGGAGGGCGGCCCGGGCATCCGTCAGGGCGCCCGTCCAGCTCCGCGTGGCCCAGCCGAGCGGGCCGAGCAGGGCCACGGCGGTGACGGGCAGCGCCCACAGCACCGCGAGGCCCTGGACCACGGCGACCGCGCCTGCCGCGCCGAGCCGCACGGGCCGGGGCAAGGCCGTGCGGACGGCGGCCGCCAGCGCGACCCCGCACACCAGATAGGCCGGGACGGTCCACTCCGGGGGCAGGGCGTGCGCAGCATGACCGGACGCGGCCACCACCAGCAGGCCGCCCGCGCCCGCCGCACCCATGGCGATCCGCGGCTCCTTCGCCCGCCACGCCACCACCAGGACGATCAACGCCGGCGAAGAGCAGCAGCACCCCGGCGCGTGCCGGCCTCCGTTGGGTCCGTGGCCGCGCGGACAGCAGGCCCGCGCCCGCCGCGCCCCACAGGCCGAGCGAGCAGGCCGCCGACGGCCGCGACGACCCCGTACGGACCTGACGGTCGCCCACAGGGCGAGCGCGGTGTCGAACGCTGCCGTCACGAGCAGCGCGGCGGTCACGGCGTGATCGCCCGCGTCCGCGGCGCCCGCCCAGAGGAGCAGCGGCAGTTGGGCCGTGGCCACCGCCGTCGGCAGCGGCAGGCGCAGTGCGCCGAGGAGCAGGCCGTACCCCGCCCACAGCGTCGCGAGGACGGCGGAGGTGCCCGCCGCGTAGGCGAGCGTCCCCGTCTCGGGGAGGGCGAGGTTGCGCAGCGCGTAACGAGTCCAGGACGGTCAGGGCGAGCCCCAGGCCCGCCACCGCCTCCGCCGTCGAGCGCAGGGAACGCCGCAGCAGCAGCGCGGGGGCGCCGAGCGCCGCCAGGGTCACGAGACCGAGGACCGCGCCGCGCCCGGCGATGCCGAGGTGCCCCCAGCTCACCACGGTGAAGGCGATCGCGGCGATGGTCAGCAGCACGCCGCCCAGCGTCAGCAGAATGTTCTGCGCGCTCGGGGGAGCGGCCTCGGGCGCGGGCGGGCCGACCGGGCGAGAGGGCGGCCCGGCCGGGCCCGCCGCGCGCAGGACACCGAGCAGCCAGGCCCGGCGGCGCAGCAACTGCGTTCTGCGCGCCTCCAGTTGGTGCAGCTCCCAGTCGAGGAGGCGCAGCTCCTCGGCCGGTGGCGGAATGTTCGTCATGGACGAGGAGTGTGGTCCGCGCCACGCGCGGCGGCATCGGCGCGGATACTCAGGAGGTACTCAGATGCGGTGCCCACCCGCCCTCACCGGGCAGGCTCCCTTCCATGAACTGGTGCCACTACCGCTTCCTCAGCCGCTGGGACCTGCCCGGCACGCCCGCCGAGGCCTACGCCGTCCTGGAGCGGGTGGAGGACTACCCCCTGTGGTGGCCGCAGGTGCGCGAGGTGACCTCGGTCGACGGTCACAGCGGCGTCTTCCGCTTCCGGTCCTTCCTCCCGTACGACCTCGTCGTCACCGCGCTGGAGCGGCGGCGCGACCCCGAAGCCGGGGTCCTGGAGATCACCATGGCCGGGGACCTGGAGGGCTGGGCGCGCTGGACGGTGACCGGCGGGGCCGGGGGGACGCGGGTCCGCTACGACCAGGAGGTCGAGGTGCGGCGCCCGCTGATGCGGCGCCTCGCGGTCCCCGGAAGACCCGTGTTCCTGCTCAACCACGCCCACATGATGCGGGCGGGCCGCAGAGGTCTCGCGGCACATCTGGCAGCGGTTTGAAGGAACGGCGCCCGGACCTGTATTGTTCAGTGCGTTCCCGGGCGATTAGCTCAGTGGGAGAGCGCTTCGTTCACACCGAAGAGGTCACTGGTTCGAACCCAGTATCGCCCACCCGGAGAATGCCGTCCGTCAGCAGACGGACCGGTTTTTTCTTGCCCGGGCGTTCCCCCGCCCAGGCCGTGCCGTGCCGCGCGTGCGCGCCGCCGACGCTCAGGCCGCCGTGCGGAGTTCGGGGCGCAGCGGCCACGCCGGGTCCACGGCCTCCGGTGAACCGCTCTTGGCGAACCACGCCTGCAGGCCGCGCGCCTGCCCGCGTGCCAGACGGCCTGGAGCGTGTGCAGCTCCGCGGGCGAGAGCCGCTCAAGACGGGCCGCGAAACGGCGCCCCACCGCTCGTACGACATCGAGCGCGGCCTGTGCGTCCGCCGCCGCGTCGGTGCGCCTCGGCCAGCTCCACCTCGTAGTGCGCGCACAGGTCGGTGAGGGTGCGGCGGCCCTTGCGGTAGCGGTCCAGGTGCTTGTCCAGGACCGCGGGTCGATCACACACAGGGGCGAGCCCTCCATGTAGCGGCTCAGCGACGAGGCGCGGTGCCGGCGCAGCTCCCGGTCCAGGATGGTCAGGTCGAACGGCGCGTTCATCACCACGATCGGCCGTCCCGCCGCGCCCTGCTCGGCCAGATCGCGCGCTATCTCCTCCATCACCGGCGCGGGCCACCGGCCGTTGCGCTGCAGGTGATCCTCCGTCAGTCCGTGTACGGCGGTGGACTCCTCGGGCACCGGAATGCCCGGGTTCACCAGCCAGCGGGTGACGCGCGGACGGGTCCCCGCGCCCTGCTGGACGACGACGGCGGCCGACACGATCCGGTCGGTCTCGACGTCGACGCCCGTGGTCTCCGTGTCGAATGCGGCCAAGGGCCCCTCGTACCAGCACGTCATGGTGACGCAACTCCTCGCTCAGCTCCGGCAGATGACGTCGGTCCCCTGCCCACGCTGGTGATACCCGGGCCGTTTGCGCTGTACGCGGCCCGGAGACAACAGAGGTACCGGGCCTTGGCGTTGACGGCCCGGACGGCGAAGTACCGTCGTGGAAAGGCCTGTTGGACATGGCGCTCACGCGGCCCGAACAGGGTGGGCTGCTGCCCGGGCGGGTCGCACCGCCGCGCGGCACCCTCGCCACCACCGCCTGCATGGAGACCCTCCAGGTGGGCTACCTGCACGCCGTCGCGGCGGCCGCCGGATGCTCGCTCTCACAGCCCTTTCCGGACAACGGCATCGACTGGCACGTCAGTCACAGCGCCCCCGGTCACACGGTCGACGACGAGGTCACCATCAAGGTCCAGCTGAAGTGCACGTACCAGACGGCGCCGGACCCGGACCGGCCCGCCTTCTCCTTCACGCTCGACAACCCGCACCTGGAGAAACTCGCCCGCACGCCGGTCTCCGTCCACAAGATCCTCGTCGTGATGCTCGTGCCCCGCTCGCGCGACGACTGGCTGCGTGCCGGCCACGACCGGCTCGACCTGCGGCACTGCTGCTACTGGACCAACCTCGCCGGGCACCCGGTGACCGGCCGGCGCAGGACCACCGTGCGCATACCGACCTCGCGGATCTTCGACGACCTCGCGCTCTGCGAGATCGTGACGCGGGTCGGGACGGGAGGGAAACCCTGATGCACCGCCCCCACGACGAGCCCCCGCGCCCCGCCCGCC
>RBWT01000354.1 GCA_004010275.1 Streptomyces huasconensis | reverse complement strand
TGCCGTGGGCGTCCACCTGGCGGGCGCCGAGGTCGACGGCCTCGTTGTTGTTGAGAGAGGCCGCGCACCAGACGCAGCGGCGGCCGCACACCTGGTCCTCGGCGAGTCCGGCCGGATCGGGCAGTGTGATCGGCGGTACCCCGAGTGTTTGCGAACCGCTTCCCCCGCCGGGCAGCGGGATCGTAACGTCGCCCATGTCGACTCCCTTGTCGGTCGGCCACGCCCCGGGGCCGTTCGCGCGGCCGCCGGGGTCTTTCTTGTTCCGCGATCGTCCAGCGCCGCCCGGGACGTAGGAACCGCCACACTTCGGCACTTCGGGACGTCCCGGAGGGGGTACAACGTCCCTGAACCTTTCGACGTCCGACGGAGGACGGCATGCGCAACGAGCGGCTGAGAGCTGTCATGGCGGCAGGGGGATGGACCTACGATTCCCTGGCCGAGAAGACGAGCGTGGACCCCAAGTCGGTGGAGCGGTGGGTGAATCAGGGGCGCGTGCCGCGACGGGCAACCGCCGCGCGCGCCGCCGAGGCGCTGGGCGAGGACATACACGCGCTCTGGCCGGCCCTACGCCAGCCGCGCAACGCCCGCAGCGTCAGCCCTGAACTCGTCGCCCTGTACACACAGCGCGCCGACCTTCCCGTGGCTACGTACATCGATCTGTTCCGCCAGGCACAGCGGCACATCGACGTCCTCGTCTACGCTGCCGTGTTCTTGCACGAGGCCTACCCCAGGCTGAACGACGTGCTCGCCGCGCAGGCTGCGGAAGGCTGCGAGATCCGCATTCTGCTGGGGGATGCCAGCAGCTCCAGCGTGCGTCGGCGGGGCCAGGAAGAGCGCTACGGCCACGGCATCGAGTCCCGGTGCGAACTGGCGCTCCAGCATTACCGGCCTCTGCTCGGAGCGCCGGGCGTGCAGCTGCGCACGCACGGCACGACGCTCTACAACTCCCTCTTCAGGGCGGACGACCAGATGCTCGTAAATGGCCATGTGTGGGGCGTCAACGCCTATGCGGCCCCTGTGTGGCACCTCCGACGCAGCGAGGACGGCGGCATGTTCGACACCTACACGGCCAGCTTCGACGCCGTGTGGGCCACGGCTCAACCAGAGCGGGAGTAGCAGATGGCGCGTACCGAGTACTTCGATGATCCGAAGGCCCCCGAGCCGAACAGCCTGGTCGTAGCGGCCTCGGCTGTCGTCACCGACGAGGCCGGACGGATCTTGCTGCAGCGGCGCCGCGACAATGATCTATGGGCCCTCCCCGGTGGCGGCATGGACATGAGCGACTCTCTGCCCGGGACAGCCGTCCGCGAGGTCAAGGAAGAGACGGGCCTCGACGTGGAGATCACCGGCCTCGTCGGCACGTACACCGACCCACGGCACGTCATCGCCTATGCCGACGGCGAAGTACGTCGGCAGTTCAACGTGTGCTTCACAGCACGCCGCGTCGGGGGAAAGCTGGAGATCTCGAACGAGTCCACCGAACTCCGGTTCGTTGATCCGGCCGAACTGGAGTCGCTGCCCATGCACCACACGCAGCGTCTGCGCATCCAGCACTTCCTGGAGAGGCGGTCGGCTCCGTACCTCGGATGACTTCAGCACGGCAACGAGCCCCCTTCCGTCCGCAGGCGGAAGAGGACGGAGCCGATGATGCCTGCGGCACGGCCGGTCAGTTCGGTTCGCAGATGTTGCCCACCGCAGGGCTCGGCACGCCGATGACGTTGATCGTGTTGCCGCAGAAGTTGTACGAGCCCTTCACGGGGGCCTGTACGAGGTTGCCGCTCCCGGGGCCGGGCGAGTTGCTCACCACCGCCACCAGGTTGTCCTCGGGGCCGGGGTCGGCCGCCGCGGGCTGGATGCCGCCGGTGAGAGCGACCGTGGTGAGTGCGGCCGTCGCGAAGATCTTGTGTCCGCCCAGGGGGCGCCTCCGGATGAGCATGTGGTGCCTCCGAGTGTGGGTGCGTCCTGCCCGGAGCCTCACCCGGCGGGCACGGCGGCGACATGCCGGTGGCCCGGTGGCCGTAAGGGAATCGCTCGTTCGTGGTCCCCCGGGTGCGGGCGGGGCGCGGCTGTGGCAGGGGTCGCCCGAGGCCTTGGTGGTCTCAGTCGGCCTGTTCGGCGGCGGCCCTGCGGCGCTGGGCGACGCGGTCGGACAGTGTTGCGATGATGCGCTGCCAGGACGGTGACGCCTCGACGAAGATCCTGGAGAAGACCAGCTTCGGGCTCCCCGAGGGAGCGTCGTCCCGTTCGTGGCCGGTCTCCCACGCGTCCAGTTCGTCGATGAGCCGGTCCAGCCGCGGATCGTCCGGGTCCCAGTCGACCGCCTGGTCGCAGGCGAGGTACAGGCGAGTCGTCTCCGGGTCGTCGAACCGGGCGTTCTTGTCCCGTATCCGCCGTGGCAGGGAGGCCGGGTCGAGGGCCTGGAGCAGAATCCAGGAATCGCGCTCCATACGCACCCTGCGTTCGCTGACCCCGAGGCCGCGCATCCGGTCCAGGACGGCGACCACCTCGGGAGGCAGGACGAGCCGCTCGCCGCTGTCCAGCCGGGCGATCCGGCGGCGGTACTCGGTGAGCCGGCCGATCTTGCGCCGCAGCTCGGCGTCGATGTCGGCGATGGCCGAGGCGAACTCCGCGGGCTGCGCGTGCAGCAGCGCGTCGATGCGGGCCAGCGGGACGCCGGCGTCGGCGAGGGTCCTGATGCGGATGAGGTCCACCGCGGCCTGCGCGTCGTAACGGCGGTAGCCGGAGGCGTCGCGCTCGGGCTCGGGCAGCAGGCCGAAATGGTGGTAGTGGCGAACGGTGCGCACGGTCACGCCGGCCGCCGCGGCGAGCTGGCCGATCGTCAGCACCGTTCCTGCACCTCCGGCTCGTCGGGCGGGGTCGTGGCGATCTTAGGGTCGGGCCGCCCGGCGGACCACGTCGCGGACCGCCTGGACCACGGCGTCGGGGCGGTCGAAGCAGAGCCGGTGGTGGAAGGTGTCGGTGAGGACGCGCTGTTCCCCGTACGAGACCGCGCTCACCAGGGCGGCGTCCAGTTCCGTCTTGGCCGCGTTCATCTCCCGCAGCGTCGGGTCCGGGGCCGCCGCCTGCGTGCCGGGGTCGTCGCCCACCACGGTGAGGGCCACCACCGGTACGTCGGGGAGGTCCGGCCCGGCCTCAGCTCGGCGGCGAGCGCGGCCAGGCCGGTCCGCTCGGCTGCCCCGGAGCGGAGCCAGGCGTCGCTGTCCTTGGCTTCGAGCAGCGGCCGGCGCAGGTGCTCCGGGTAGTCGGCGAGCAGCTCGGCGCGCATCGCGCGCAGGGCCGGGCGCATCTGTTCGAGCTGCGCCGCGTCGGGCGCCATCCGCTCGGCCGCGGCCAGGGACGCCGCGGCAGGCATGAAGTCGTCCCAGTCGCGGTGGAAGGCGTCCAGCCAGACCAGCCCGGCCACGTCCCCCGGGTACAGCTGTGCGAACCGATGCGCGTAGGCGCCGCCGAGGGAGTGCGCCGCGAGCACGTACGGGCCGGGGATGCCCACGGCGCGCAGCAGCTCGTACAGCTCCGCCGCGACCTCGGCGGCGGTGCGCGGCAGCGGGAGGGGGTCGCTGTAGCCCGTGCCGCCGCGGTCGTACACCACGGCGGTGGTGCACCGTGCGACGCCCTGCTGCACACCGGCGTAGTCCAGGCCGACCGTGCTCGCGCCCGGCAGGAACACGACGGCGGGCCCGCCGCTGCCCGTCCGGTGTACGAAGAGGCGGCGCCCGTCGATCTCCTGGAACCCTCCGACCGGTGGCGTGAACCCGGCCGTGGAAGTGCTGTCGTCCGTCATGCGAGGAGGCTCCAACGTTGACGCAGGGTCAGGGTCAAGCCCCTCCTTTGCCGGGCCACCGCTGCGTGAGTCCCGGATGCCGATGGGCCCCACTGGGGCGCCCGGAGGCTATTGGTTCGCCTCACCCCCTCGGATGGCGTACTGTTGGGTTCACCGACGCGGGGTGGAGCAGCTCGGTAGCTCGCTGGGCTCATAACCCAG
>RBWT01000353.1 GCA_004010275.1 Streptomyces huasconensis | reverse complement strand
GGCGGGAGGAGCCCGTCGCAGGGGGTGCGGGGGAGGACGCCGTACGGATCGACCCCATCGCCGTGCTCGCCGACCCCACGCCGGGTACGACGACCCCGAGCGCTGGTGGGAGGACGTCGTCGAGCACCGGGAGGCGGGCGGCGACGCGTTCGCGCCGTTCGAGGCGGTGAGCGACGCGATGGAGGCGCTGCGCGAGGCCTACGGAGACGGCGGGCACGGTCGCGACCTGATCCGCGAGGCCCACATGCGGCTCCGGATACGGGCCGCTCAGAAGGAGTTCGGCCCCGACCGTGTGGCGGTGGTGTGCGGCGCGTGGCACGTGCCCGCGCTGCGGCGCAAGGCCACTGTGGCCGCCGACCGGGCGCTGCTCAAGGGGCTCCCCAAGGTGAAGGCCGAGATGACGTGGGTCCCCTGGACCCACCGCCGGCTCTCCCGCGCCAGTGGGTACGGCGCGGGGATCGCCTCCCCCGGCTGGTACGGCCACCTGTTCGCCGCCGCCGACCGGCCCGTCGAGCGGTGGATGACGAAGGTCGCGGGGCTGCTGCGCGACGAGGACCGGCTCGTCTCGTCCGCGCACGTCATCGAGGCGGTCCGGCTCGCCGACACGTTGGCCGCGATGCGGGGGCGGCCGCTGGCCGGGCTCAGCGAGACGACCGACGCCGTGCGGGCGGTGATGTGCGAGGGCTCGGACGTGCCGCTCGCCCTCGTCCACGACAAGCTCGTCGTCGGGGACGTACTGGGGGAGGTCCCCGAGTCGGCGCCCGCCGTGCCGCTCCAGCGCGACCTCACGCGCGCGCAGCGCAGACTGCGGCTCAAACCGGAGGCGTTGGAGCGGGAGGTCGAACTCGACCTCCGCAAGGAGACGGACGCCGCCCGCAGCACCCTGCTGCACCGCCTGCGGCTCCTCGGCGTCGACTGGGGCCGGCCGGCGCGTTCCCGGGGGAGCACGGGGACGTTCCGGGAGACCTGGCGGCTGCGGTGGGAGCCGGAGCTGTCCGTGCGGGTCGCGGAGGCCGGGGTGTGGGGGACGACGGTCCTCGGCGCGGCCACGGGGAAAGCGTCGGCGGACGCGGTCGGGGCGGCGGCCTCTCCGACGTCACCGCGCTCGCCGAGCGGTGTCTGCTGGCCGAGCTGCCGGAGGCGCTGCCTGTGGTGATGCGGGTCCTCGCCGACCGGGCGGCGCTGGACGCGGACGTCGGGCATCTCGCGCAGGCCCTGCCCGCGCTCGTGCGCTCGCTCCGCTACGGGGACGTGCGGGGGACGGACACCGGAGCCCTCGGCGAGGTGGCCCTCGGGCTCGCGGAGCGGGTCTTCGTGGGGCTGCCGGGTGCCTGCGTGGGGCTCGACACGGACGCGGCCCTGGAGATGCGGGGGCACGTGGACGCGGTGCACCAGGCGGTGGGGCTGCTCGGGGAGTTCCGCGCGGGACCGGCCGAGGAGCCCCCGGCCGACTCCGGTGGGGACGGCACGCGCGGGATACGTGCGCGATGGTCCTCCGTCCTGCGGGTGCTCGCGCGGCGGGAGGCGGTCGCCGGGGTCGTGCGGGGGCGGTGTGTGCGGTTGCTGCTGGACGGAGGGGAGTTGGCGGACGGCGAGGCCGCCCGGCTCATGGGGCTCGCCCTGTCCCGGGGGAGCGAACCGGCCGAGGGCGCCGCCTGGATCGAGGGCTTCGTCGGAGGCGGGCCCGGGGGCGGGTCCGGGGGCGGCATGCGCCTCGTGCACGACGAGCGGCTGCTCGGTCTGGTCGACGACTGGCTGAGCGGGGTGTCGGACGACGCGTTCATCGACGTACTGCCGCTTGCTGCGGCGCACGTTCTCGGCGTACGAGCCAGGGGTGCGGCGGACGTTGGGGGAGCTGGTGCGGCGCGGGACGCGGGGGGCCGGGCCCGTGGCGGGCGGGGGTGGCGCGCCCGGCTTTGCCGAGCAGATCGACACCGCACGCGCGGACGCGGTCGTACCGACCGTGCGGCTGCTGCTCGGTATGGCGCAGCGCAGCCGCAGCCGCAGGCCGCCACCACAACCGCAGCCGCCGACCCAGCCACGGGGGCACGGGCACCAGCAGCCTGAGGCGGATACGGACACGGAGACAGGGACGGATACGGAGAACGGCGACCTGGTGGGGGTGGCGGGATGAACGGGACGGCCGGCAGGGCGGGGGAGCAACTCGTGGTGGACGAGCGGCTGCGGCGGTGGCGTCTCGTGCTCGGCGGGGAGAGCGCCGAGGGGACGGGGTGCGCGTTGACGGGGCAGGACGCGGCGATGACGGTGCGCTCGCCGCCCTGTACGGGGCGGGGGGCGAGAAGGAGGGCCGGGGGCGGGAGCGTTCGGCGGGGCTCGGCGGGTCCGCGACCGTCCGTCGCGCGCTGGCTCGGCGACATCCGGACGTACTTCCCCTCCTCCGTCGTCCAGGTCATGCAGCGCGACGCCATCGACCGGCTCGGGCTCTCCGCGCTGCTTCTGGAGCCCGAGATGCTGGAGGCCGTCGAGGCGGACGTGCACCTCGTCGGCACGCTGCTCTCTCTCAACAAGGCCATGCCGGAGACGACCAAGGAGACAGCGCGGGCCGTCGTGCGCAAGGTCGTCGAGGACTTGGAGAAGCGGCTCGCGACACGGACCCGGTCCACGCTCACCGGCGCGCTCGACCGCAGCGCGCGGATGAGCAGGCCCCGCCACCACGACATCGACTGGAACCGCACCATCGCGGTCAATCTCAAGAACTACCTGCCGGAGTACCGGACGATCGTCCCCGAACGGCTCATCGGGTACGGGCGGGCGTCGCAGTCCGTGAAGAAGGAGATCATCCTCTGCATCGACCAGTCGGGCTCGATGGCGGCGTCCGTCGTCTACGCTTCGGTGTTCGGCGCGGTCCTCGGCTCGATGCGTTCGCTGAAGACACGGCTCGTCGTCTTCGACACCAACGTCGTCGACCTCACCGAGCAGCTCGACGACCCGGTGGACGTCCTGTTCGGCACGCAGCTGGGCGGCGGGACGGACATCAACCGGGCTCTGGCGTACTGCCAGTCGCAGATCACCCGGCCCGCCGACACGGTCGTCGTCCTCATCAGCGACCTCTACGAAGGGGGCATACGCGACGAGATGCTGAAGCGGGTCGCGGCGATGAAGGCCTCCGGGGTCCAGTTCGTGACGCTGCTCGCGCTCTCCGACGAAGGGACGCCCGCGTACGACCGGGAGCACGCGGCGGCGCTCGCCGCGCTGGACGCGCCGGCCTTCGCCTGTACGCCGGACCTCTTCCCGGAGGTGATGGCCGCGGCGATCGAACGACGCCCGCTTCCCATTCCGGACAGTGGGGCGGGCAACCGGACATGACGGTCCATCGGCGGCAGGGGGCTTGCGCGACGGCGGGCGTCCCGTGCGAGGATCGGTGCGCCTCACCCGCGGAGCGATGCGTTCCGCTGTGCCGTGAGACGGACCTTCCCCTCAGCAGCAGCCTTCCCTTCAGCAGCCTCCCCCTCAGCAGAGGACTTTCCCCGCCTTGACTCCCGCTTCCGCAGCCGCTCCGTCCCGGGCCGTCGTGTGCTTCGCGCGCACGGCGACCGGGCGGCGTGGGCTGCGCGTGGCGTTGGTGCTGGGTGGGTTGTTCGTCCTGCTCGCCCTCGGGTTCCTGTTCGGGGAGCGGGCGCAGGCGGTGGAAGGTGTTCCGTCGCGTCCCTTGGAGCGGGTCCCGTCGGCGCGGTCTGCCGAGCCTGTCCCCGCCGTCCAGCAGCCGGGCGGCGGGGCCGAAGCCGAAGCCGAAGTCGAAGCTGCCGGGCGCCACGTCGAACCGGTGCTCGAAAGGGCAGCCGCAGGCACCCAACCAGGCGTAGGCACGGCACCGGTCGTGCAGCCCGAGGCGCCGCGAGCCGGGCTGCCGGTCGACGAGGTCGTGGACGACGTCACCGGCGCCCTGCGCGAGACGCCGCCTCCGGCGCGGTGGGTCCCGGGACCGCCGCTGCGCGACGCCGCCGCTGCCGGGTTCCGGCGACGGGGCGGGCCCCGGCCGCGATGCCGACACCGCTCCCGGAGCCAGGCCCGCACCCACGCCCACGCCCCTTCCTGAACCCGCTGAGCCCGCCCCTGAGCCCGCCTCCG
>RBWT01000352.1 GCA_004010275.1 Streptomyces huasconensis | reverse complement strand
CCCGCCGCCGCCCCGGCCGGCTACGGCTATCCGCCGCCGCCTCCCGGCCAGAACCCCGACTTCCCGCAGCCCGGCCCCGGGCGCCCGCATCTGGCCGCCGTGCCGGACCCGGCGCGCGCGGCGGAGCTGTGCCCGCAGTGCCGCACGCCCCGCGAGGCGAACGCGCCGTTCTGCGAGGAGTGCCGCTGGAACTTCCTGACGAACACCGCGACGTCCTACACCCCGGCCGCGCCGATCCGGCCGCTGCCGAACACCCAGGGCGGCCCCGGCGCGCCCCCGCCGCGCGCCGGCCGGCCCTTCCAGCAGCCGCCGCCCGGTGGTCACCCCGGGCAGGACGCGTACGAGTACCAGGGCTCGCGTCCCTCGCAGATGAACCGGCCGGCCGAGCCGATCCTCGCCGTTCGGCAACGGCACCGGGAACGGCCCTGGCGGCGGTCCCGGTCAGGGCGGTCCGGGTCAGGGCGGTCCCGGCCAGACCCCGCCCGGCGCCCCGCAGGCCTTCCAGCAGCCGGGTCCGCCCGCGCAGCCGGGTCCGCCCGCGCCGCACGCGTTCCCGCAGGAGACGGGCGCCCCGCAGGGCCCGCCTCCCCCGCCGCAGCCCGGCTCCGGAGGGCCGTCCTTCGGCGGTGGCAGCGGCGGCGGTGACGTCGACTGGGTGATCTCGCCGCCGTCGTCCCCGGCTCCGCCGCAGCAGCCGTTCCAGCGGCAGGACGTCTTCCAGCCGGTTCCGCCGCAGCAGCAGGCCCCGCAGCACCACGCGCCCCAGCAGCAGGCTCAGCACCAGGCCCCGCAGCACCAGGCTCAGCACCAGGCCCCGCAGCCGCCGCAGCAGGACGCACCCGCAGCAGCACGGCCCGCAGCCCCGGCACGTGGACGGCGACGATCGGTCCCGACCGCGAGTACTTCCGGGCGATGATGCAGCGCAGCGGCCCCGAGGCGTCGGGCCTGAACCTGCCCGCGTACTCGCCCGAGCAGCAGCGTCCGCTGGCCGGCAACCAGATCACCATCGGCCGCCGCCGCCACTCCACGGGCGACACCCCGGACATCGACCTGTCGGTGCCCCCGGAGGACCCGGGCGTCTCGCACCAGCACGCGATCCTGGTCCAGCAGCCGGACGGCAGCTGGGCGGTCGTCGACCAGAACTCCACGAACGGCACCACGGTCAACGGCGGCGAGGAGCCCATCCAGCCGTTCGTCCCGGTGCCGCTCCAGGACGGCGACCAGGTGCACGTGGGCGCCTGGACGACGATCACGGTCCGCCGCGACTAGCGGGCCCCGCGGCGGGCGGTCACGTCAGAGCGGCCAGGCGTACGGCCCTTCGGGGTCGTCCAGCCAGGCCCACTCGTACCGCCCGCGCACGGACACCCCGAAGCGTTCGCGCACCGGGCGGCCCTCGCGCTCCCACAGCGCGAGCGCCTCGTGCGGGTCGAGACTGCCCGCGGTCAGCTCCAGCAGGAACCGGAAGAGTTCGTTCTGCAGGGCCCTGCGCGGCAGCCCCCCGATGTACGGCTCGTGCGGGGCGCCGGTGCCGCCGCCGCGCAGCGGCACGAAGTAGGCGGGCGTGTGCAGGAAGCGCCCCTCGGCGTGCTCGGCGTCCTGGACGGTCAGCGCGATCAACCCGGTGGCCAGCGGCGCGAGGATGCGGGCACCGGGGGCGCACTGGGCGAGCCACAGCCGGGGCACCGAGGTGAGGGTGCAGGTGACGATGATCCGGTCGTACGGCGCGCGCTCGGCGCAGCCGACCGCGCCGTCCCCGGTGATCACGGCGGGGCGGTGGCCGGCGGCGGCCAGGTGCCGCCGCGCGGACTCCGTGATCTCCGGGTCCAGGTCGACGGTGGTGACGTGGTCGTCGCCGAGCCGGTGGGCGAGCAGGGCGGCGTTGTAGCCGGTCCCTGCGCCGATCTCCAGGACGCGGTCCCCGTCACGTACCCGCAGCTCGGTCAGCATCAGCGCCATCAGGGACGGCTGGCTGCTGGAGGAGACCAGCTCGCCGTCGCGCACCCGGGTGGCGAGGGGGACGTCCTCGTAGGCCCCGCGCACCCAGCGGGCGCGGCGCTCCGGGTCGGGGTCCTCGCCCCACAGCCGTTCGTGGGCCCCGCCCGGACCGGCGCTGTAGTAGTACGGCACGAACAGGTGGCGCGGCACCGCCTCGAAGGCCTCCCGCCAGGCCGGGTCGTCCCGCCAGGCCCCGCTCGCCTCGATCTCGCGCACGAGGGCGGACCGGGCCTCGGCGACGAGTGCAGGATCGGGTTCCATGGCTCCACTGTGCTGCGCGGACGCCGCCGATGCGAGTGGCGGGACGGCGCGCGGCGGACGGCCCGGGAGCGGGTGGTCCTAAGCCTTCCGTCCTCGGTCGTCGCGTCTGAGACCATGGACGATGTGAAAGAGATCCCACGCGGCACGCTTCAGGAGCAGACCTTCTACGAGCAGGTCGGCGGCGAGGAGACCTTCCGGCGCCTGGTGCACCTCTTCTACCAGGGGGTCGCGGAGGACCCGCTGCTGCGGCCGATGTACCCGGAGGAGGACCTCGGCCCGGCCGAGGAGCGCCTCGTCCTGTTCCTGATGCAGTACTGGGGCGGCCCGCGCACCTACAGCGACCACCGCGGCCACCCGCGGCTGCGCATGCGGCACGCGCCGTTCACCGTGGACCGGGCGGCGCACGACGCCTGGCTGAAGCACATGCGCGCGGCCGTCGACGAGCTGGGCCTCTCCGAGGAGCACGAGCGGACGCTGTGGAACTACCTGACGTACGCGGCCGCGTCGATGGTGAACTCCGAGGGCTGACCGCCCCCGCCGGGACCGGAACCCGCCGACGGGAGTGCGGTGACCGGCGTCCCCGCTCCGATATCCGTGCACTTCGTCCCGCCCCACCCCTTTCCCCGACCGCCCGCCGTCTGAAAGCATTCGAACAGACTGCTGGGGGGCGGCGGCGTACAGGCGCGGGTTTCCGTTGATCACGGGCCCATGAGCGCAGGGCACGCGAGCACGGGGGTACGTCCGGGTGACGGGGTTCGTTCTGCTGCGCGTGCGCGCCCATCGGCTGCTGCTCGCCGCGGCCCTCCTGGCCGTACTGCTCACCACGGCGATCCTCACCACCCTCGCCGCGTTCTCCGGGGCGATCGGCGACGCCGCGCTGCGCACACCCTGCGCACCCGGTCCGCGGCCCCGGCGGCGCTCGTCGTCCGCACCCAAGTCCCGGCGGGTGAACAGGAGGCGGCGCGGCGGGTGGTGCGCGAGGGGGCCCGGCGCACCTTCGACGGGCTGCCGGTGCGGCTGCGCTCCCTGGCCCGCTCCGGGACGTACGCGCTGCCCCGGGCGCCGCGGCGCGCGGCGACCGCCCGACCTCACGCGGCTCGCCGCCCTCGACCGGTCCGGAGTCCGCCTGACGAAGGGGAGTTGGCCGGGCGGCGCCTCCTCGGGCGACGCGAAGGGGCCCATCGAGGTCGCCGTCCCCCAGACCGCCGCCGCCAAGCTGCGCCTTGGCCCCGGCGCCCGGCCGCTCACCCTCACCGACCGCCTCACGGGCCACGACGTCACCGTCCGGGTGACGGCGTCTACCGCCCCGCCGACACCGGCGACCCGTACTGGCAACTGGACGAGCTGGGCGGACGCGGCCTGCGCAAGGGCGACTTCATGACGTACGGGCCGCTCCTCGTGGACCCGGCGGCCCTGACCCGGTCACGCGTCTCGGCGGACGGCACGCAGTGGCTGGCCACCGCCGACTTCCGGACCGTCACCACCGAACGCGTCGGCGCGCTGCGGGAAGCGGCGCGGAAGGGCCCGGCCGCGCTCGCGAAGAAGTCGGCGCTGGGCGGCAATCCGAGCGCCGCGACCGCGCTGCCCGACGTCCTGGACCGCGCCGAGCGGGCGTTGCTCGTGTCCCGCTCCACGCTGCTGAGCGTCGCCTCCAGCTGATCATGCTCGCCGGGTACGCGCTGCTCCTCGTCGAGGGCTGCTCTTCGCCGAGCGCGGCGGCGAGACCGAGCTGCTGCTGGCCCGCGGCGCCGCGCGGGGCCGCGTCGTCTGGTTCGCCGCGGTGGAGGCGCTGCTGCTCGCGCTGCTCGGCGCCGTCCTCGCGCCGCTCCTCGCGGGCCCGTTGACGGGGCTGCTCGCGGGGCAGGGCGCCCTGGCGCGGACCGGTCTGCGGCTGGACGGGGCGGCGGGCGCGACGGGTGTGGGCGGCGGCCGGCCGTCC
>RBWT01000351.1 GCA_004010275.1 Streptomyces huasconensis | reverse complement strand
GGGTATGTCCGTGCTCGCCATCTTGGTGCTGGGCCCCGGGTGCTCATCGGCGGGGACACACCACCACTGTGCTGCGCGCGCACATACCCCCACGTCCCCTTCGGTGCGCTCGCGGGTGCGGGGCGCCCCGCGTTTCGGCGCGGTGGCCGGTGTGGGTGGCCCCGGTGCGCCTTCGGGCGTCTTGGGTGCGGGGCCGCGGGGGTATGTCCGTGCTCGCCATCTTGGCCTTGGGCCCCAGGTGCTTAGCGGCTCGGGAGGCACCACCACTGTGCTCCGCGCGCACATACCCCCACGTCCCCTTCGGTGCGCCGCGGGTGCGGGGCGCTGGGGGTGCGGCCGTATCGGTCGCGGGGCCCACGTCCCCATCCCGTGCGCTCGCGGGTGCGGGGCGCTGGGGGTGCGGGCGTGTCGGTCGCGGGGCCCACGTTCCCATCCCGCGCGCTCGCGGCTGTGGGTGTCCGGGGTGTGCGGCTGTACCGCTCGCGATGTGGAGATGATGGGTCACGCACGGGGAAGCAGGATCAGTTTGCCGCCCGCGTGGCCCGACTCGCTGAGGGACTGGGCCTTGGCGGCTTCCGTGAGGGGGAAGGTCTCGGCGATCGGGAGGCGGAGGCGGCCCTCCGCGGCGAGGTGGGCGTGGTCGGTCAGGGCCGGGAGGGGGTCGCTGACGGCGGAGGCCGAGAAGGGGACGCCGTGGGACGCCGCGTCCGGGTCCGCGATGGTGACGACGCGGTCCGTCGTGCCGCCGCGCAGCTCGATGGAGAGCGGCAGGGCGCCCCGCCCCGCGGCGTCGAAGACCGCGTCGACACGGGAACCGTCGGGGCGTTCGCTCGTCAGCTCGTTGAGGCGTTCCGCCAGCCCCTCCCCGTACGCCACCGGCCGCACGCCCAGCTCCCGCAGCCGCTCGTGGTGGGCGGGCGACGCCGTCCCGATGACCGTCGCGCCGCGCGCCACCGCCAGCTGTGCCGCGACCGTGCCGACGGCGCCCGCCGCGCCGTGCAGCAGGAGCGTCTCGCCCTCGGCCACGCCGAGCAGGTCGAGCACCCGCTGTGCGGTCTCCGTGGCGACGGGCAGCGCGGCCGCCGACTCCCACGAGAGGGCGGCGGGCTTACGGACGTACTGACGTGACAGCGCGTACTCGGCGTACGTACCGGAACCCGTGTCCCCCCAGCCGAAGACCTCGTCGCCGACCGCGACCCCGGTGACCCCCTCGCCCAGCGCGTCGACGACGCCCGCGAACTCCCGCCCCGGCACCGCCGGCAACGTGGTCGGGAACAGCTCCTCCATCCAGCCGCGGCGGATCTTGTGGTCGATCGGGTTGACCCCGGCGGCCCTGACCTCGACGCGGATCTGGCCCGCGCCGGGCCGGGGTTTCGCGATCTTCCGCAGGCCGAGGACCTCGGGCCCGCCGAACTCCTCGAAGACGACGGCTTCCATGGTTTCCGCGGTGGTTCCGGTGACTGCCATGACGGCTCCTTTTCCCTGCTCCGATGGGGTGACGGGCTCCACTCTCCTGCCGTCGGCGGGCGGGGGCGGCCAGCCTTTCGGCCGGTTCCACCTGTCCGAAAGGCCAGCCGCTTCCGGGTGCCACCGCCGTACGCTGAGGTCATGGACTCGACCTGGGACTCCGTCTCCGTTCTCGACGCCGCGGGCGACATCCTGCGTGCCCCGCTCGACGAGGTCCTGCCCCGGCTCTCCGGGGCCCTGGCCGGCCTGATCCCGCACCGCGCCGCCGCCGAGCTGGCCACGGAGTGCGCGCACTCCCCCTTCAAGACGGCCGGCGAGGCAGCGCTCGCGGAGCGGATCACCGCGGCCGAACTCGACCGGCTCGGCCCCGTCGTGGGCGTCGGACGGACCTGGCAGGGCACGGCCATGATCGGCGGCGCGGAGCACCCCGTACTCGCCCTGCACAGCGACCGGACCACGCGCGGCGGCGCTGCTCGTCCTGGTGCGCGAGCAGGCCGGGCCGCTCGACACGGCCGCGATCGACACCGCGCGCGCCCTGTGGGACCTGGTCACCAGCACCTCGACCGGCTCGCCGCCGAGGCCGTGCCCGGCACACTGGCCCAGTCACGGGCGGCCGCCGGGGGCGCGGGGCGCGGGCCATCGCGGAGGCGGGCGAGGCGCACACCGCCGTACTGACGGGACTGCTCGGCGTACTGCGCAGCCGCGGTCTCGACGACTGGGGCCGCGCGGGCCGCGGCGACCGAACTCGCCGTCTCCGCGCTGCTCGACCTGCGCGCCGAGGCGGAGCGGGATCAGTCGGTGGCGGAGGAACCGGCCGACCAGGCGTTCACCCGCCTCGAGGAGTCGCTGCGGCCGCTCCTGCGGCACAGCGAGGTACGGCTCGCGCTCGCCCCTCCGGGCACCGCGCGGCGCCTGCCCGCCGACGTGGCGCACGCCGGGCGGGCGATCGGGCGGGGGCTGCTCCTCGCCGTCCTGGAGCAGGACGGGGTGGACCGCGTCCATGTCGGCTGGCGCCTCGATGACACGACCTTGCGGGTGTCGGTACGGGACGACGGTCCCGGCGCCCTCTCGTACTGCTCACTCGGGCGCCGCCGGGTCACCGAGCGGGTCGAGGCGCTGGGCGGGCGGCTCGACGTCGACGCGGTGGAGGGGTGGGGGACGACGGTGACGGTGTCACTGCCCCTCGGCACGAAGGAGTCCGCCGGGGCCGCCGATCCCCTTGCCCCGCTGGGGGCGCGCGAACTGGAGGTTCTCGGGGAGCTGGCCCGTGGGCGCCGGAACCGGGACATCGCGGAACGGCTGCACATCAGCGAGTCCACGGTGAAGTTCCACGTGGCGAACATTTTGGCGAAGCTGGGGGTGGGCTCCCGGGGCGAGGCCGCCGCACGGTTCCACGCGGCCGCCTGAGCCTCACTCGTCGTCGAACGGGTCCCCGAGGACTCCGGCGAGACGGATGAGGCCACGCCGACCGTCGTCCGTGGTCACGACATGGACGGTGTACGTGCATCCATGCTCCGCCGCGTGCTCCTTGGTCCACGCCAGGACTTCCTCGACATCGGCCGCACCGGAGACCTCGTACTCCTCGGCGCTCTGGTCCGAGCGGTCCCAGAAGTAAACCCGGTAGGTGGCATGGTCCTGCTCCCAGGAGGTGTCCCGGGGATCGATCCCGCGTATCCGCATGCCTCCCACCCTAGCCAGACCACCACGTATGACCGACCTCAGCCCAAACACCCACACCCACAAACCCGCACCCGCGAACGCACCGAGCCACCCACACCGAAACGCGAGACGACCCGCACCCGCGAACGCACCGAAGGGGACGTGGGGGTATGTGCGCGCGCAGCACAGTGGTGGTGTGGCCCCAGCCGATGAGCACCCGGGGTCCAGCGCCAAGATGGCGAGCACGGACATACCCCCGCGGCCCCGCACCCACAGACGCCCCAAGGCGACGACGGCACCCCCGGCAGACACCGCCCCGGCCGCCGCCTACTCCGTACAGCCGGTCCTTCCGGACGCCAACACCGCACAGGCCTTCGCCGTGCTCCCCGCCTTGACCGCCACCATCGGCGTATACGCGTCGAAGTCCTCGTCCACCGTCCCCTTCTGCTCGGCGGCCGCACCCCCGCCCGCCCCCGTGACCGTGACCTCGTCCCCGGGCAACGCCCGGGTGATCCGCGCCCACGCCGCCCCGCACGCCTTGCTGTAGCGCACCTCGATCAACGCCCTGCCCACCGTGGCCCGCGAGGCCGTCTTCGCCAACTCCCCGCCGCAGCCCATGCTCTCGGGGTCCTTGCCCACGCAGTCCGCCCCGCGGCACTCCACCCCGTCCGGCAGCTTCGCCTCCCCCGTACCGCTCGGCGTCACCGACTGCCTGGCCTCATCCCCGCCGCCCTTGCCGTCGTCCCGGAGCCCGGGGAAGAAGACGACGACCGCGATGACGACGAGCGCGCCGACCACGCCCGCGAGGAACATCGTCACCTTCCGCCGCCACCGCTGCCCGTCGGCAGAAGGCCCCCCGCCACCCCCCACGTCCGCCGTGCCCGCCGCGTCGAAGGGCGACGCGGAGGCATCAGCCGTACGAAGAGGCCGACGCCGGCGGCGGCACGGTGGGCGAGACACCCGCCGGCCCCGCGACCCCGGTCAGCGCCCCGAAGCCCGCGGAGCCGTTCCGCGCGGACGGCCCACCTTTCTCACCACCCCCCGCACCCACAGACGAACCCGCACCCAGACGAACCCGCACCC
>RBWT01000350.1 GCA_004010275.1 Streptomyces huasconensis | reverse complement strand
GGTCGAGCGCGGCAGCGCCGGTGAGGCCGCGGCCCCGGTGGTCGGCCGCCGTCAGCGCACGACCCGCACCCCCGCCCGCTGCCGGGTCTGCGGCCGGACGCTCACCGACGCCGGCGAGATGAAGCTCATGAGGTGCGAGGACTGCCCGTCCGACATGGACGAAGGACTCTACGAGCGGTTGCGGGAGTGGCGATCGGCCCAGGCGAGGCAGCTGGGACAGCCCGCGTACTGCGTCTTCACGGACAAGACCTTGATCGCCATCGCGGAGGCCGTGCCCGAGGACGAGGGCGAGCTGGCGCGTATCCCTGGCGTCGGGGTCCGCAAGTTCCACCGCTTCGGCGCCGAGGTGCTCGCCATCTGCGCAGGCCAGGAGGGTGTAAGGGGCGCCGACGGAGAATGATTCAAACTCGTCGAAAAAATAGTTTGCGCATGCGCAAGGAAGACCCATAGGTTCTTAAGCACGGAACAGCGGCTTCTCCGAAGCCCTGGGCCGTGCTGTACTTGTCAGCCCGCAGGATCGGTTCCGGTCGATCCCATAGACGCCGAGAGGAGGCGAATTCCAGTGATCAGCATCAACGAGAGCTTCATCAGCACCGCCAAAATGACCGATCGCTCGGTCGTCGCTTCCTGCCTGCTCGGCCTCTCGAACCAGGGCACCGGTCTGTCCGGCGGCATGCCCGCCGTCCGTCCGCTGTCCCTCTCGCTGCCTCTCACCGGTCTCTCCATTCGTGAGGCCAATGAGGGCAATGAGCGACCGACCGAGGCACCGGAAGCAGCAGTAGCGGAGGCGCAGGCCCAGGCCTATGCCTTTGCGGCGGCCGGTGCCGGTTTCCGGAAGCAGACGACGCAGCACCACACGATGTGGGCCTTCCGTGGGCTCGAACCCTGGAGTGATCCAGTCTGATCCTCGATCAGACCGGCGCCTTCAGGGCCGCGGAACCCCACCCGGGAACCGCGGCCCTTCTGTTTTCCCCAAAACAGGGAGACAGAGCGAAGGGGCCAAGAGCAAGACCCGGTACCAGCCGCCAACCGGCCGACCCAGGCCGGCACGACCAGACGAGGAAAACACCACCGTGCAACTCGAAGCGCACGCCCCGTCCGTACCGCCTTCACAGGTGATCTCCCCGCCCACTCCCACGGAGGACCCGACCTTGACTCCCCTCACCGCGCTCACCGCGCTCGACGACGCCATCGAGAACCTCGGCGTACCCGTCCCCTGCCGCGCCTACGACCCCGAGGTCTTCTTCGCCGAGTCCCCGGCCGACGTCGAGTACGCGAAGTCCCTCTGCCGCACCTGCCCCCTGGTGGAGGCCTGCCTCGCCGGCGCCAAGGAGCGGCGTGAGCCGTGGGGCGTCTGGGGCGGCGAGCTGTTCGTCCAGGGCGTGGTCGTTGCCCGCAAGCGGCCCCGTGGCCGCCCGCGCAAGAACCCGGTCGTCGCATGAGCACCGCCGGAACCATCGACCGCCCCCTGACGCACGACCCCAAGAAGCAGGCCCCGATGAAGGCAGCCACCCGCGAGCCCGCAGGCTCCGCGACCCGAGACTTCACCACCACCGGCGCGCACACCTCGCGCCAGAACAGGACCCGAGAAATGCAACTCATCCCAGAAGCCATGGCTCGTGCGCATATGCACGAACGACTGCGTGAAGCCGAGGCGGAACGCCCGGCCGAGCGCCTGATGGCGGCCCGCCGTATGCAGCGCCGCGCGGAGCGCGCGCGCTGCGTGCCCGGCGCGCGCTCGCCCTGGCGGTCATGCAGTAAGAGCACGATGACGCACGACGACGCGTCCAACGGGACCGGCCCCCGTGGTGCGTTGTGCCCACCCGAACCAGACTGCCCGGCGATAAGGTCGCCGGGTGGACGAGCAGAAGCCTCAGCACCCCGCCGCCGAGGACCGCGTGTGCTCCCGCTGCGGCACGGTGGCCGAAGACGTACCGCCGACCTGGACCTGTTCCGTGGAGAACGGCGTCCGTCGCTACTACTGCGAAGCCTGCGCGCGGGAGAACATCCGAGCCATCGAGGGCCGCCTCGACTCCGACTGGTGGTAGCCCCTGAGACACCTGAGGCCGCTGCCGACTCAGGTGCCTCAGACTTCAGGCCTCAGGCCCCCGCCACGGCCTCGCCCTCCTCGACGACGAAACCGGGCAGCCACTCCTCCAGCTCCGTCCTCATCCGCACCGTCGCGTTCAGCTGACACAGCACCCCGATCGTGCTCAACGTCACACGGTGTATCAGCAGATACGACGGTGGGAGGTTCAGCCGCTTGCCCAGCTGGTAGGCGGGGGAGCGGGGATCGGCCACCCGAGCCGCCTGGCTGCGCATCCAGCCGCGGGTGAACGTGAACTCCTCCACCAGCATCGGCTCGATGATCGGCAGGAGGTAGTCGAGCACCGCGTCGGGTTCCAGCTCGACGGTCTCCTTGACGAAGCCCTCCTCGCACAACATCTCGTAGACCGCGTCGGCCTCGCCGTCCAGCGTCATCCGCAGCGATTCACCGATGGTGGTGGGCAGACCGCCCGGCAGCCGGTCCACCGTGCCGAAGTCCAGGACGCCCAGGCGCCAGCCGCCCTGCTCGTCGGGCAGCAGGCGGAAGTTGCCCGGGTGCGGGTCGGCGTGCAGGAGTCCCGTGCGCGCCGGGCCGGAGAAGAGGAAGCGGGCCAGCAGCTGGCCGCCCGGTCGCGCTGCTCCTGCGTGCCGTCGGCGATCACCGCCGACAGCGGGATGCCGTCGATCCACTCCGTGATCAGGACCTGCTCGCCCTGATGTACCACCTCGGGCACCACCACGTCGGGGTCGTCGGCGAACTCCGAGGCGTGGGCCTGCTGCGCCTGCGCCTCCAAGCCGTAGTCCAGCTCTTCCGAGACCCGGTCCCGCAGCTCCGCGATGAGCGGCTTGATGTCCATCCCCGGGATCAGCGGCCCCAGGAGGCGGGCGAACCGGCTGAGTTGGGTCAGATCGGAGAGCAGCGCCTCGCCCGCTCCCGGATACTGCACCTTGACCGCGACCTCGCGTCCGTCCGCCCACACCGCCCGGTGCACCTGGCCGATCGACGCGGCGGCCGCGGGCTTGTCCTCGAACTCCAGGAACAGATCGCGCCAGTCCTCACCGAGCCGCTCCACGAGCACCGAGTGCACGGTGCTCGTCGGCATCGGCGGCGCCGCCTCCTGCAGCTTCGTCAGCGCCGCGCGGTAGGGCCCGGCGACCTCCTCCGGCAGCGCCGACTCGAAGACGGACAGGGCCTGCCCGAACTTCATGGCACCGCCCTTGAGCTCGCCAAGCACCTTGAACAGCTGCTCCGCCGTGCGCTGTTGCAGCTCGCGCCCGACGATCTCCGCCGACTTGCCCCCGATCCGCTTGCCGAGCCCCCAGGTCGCGCGTCCCGCGAAGCCGAGTGGCAGCGCGGCCAATTTGGCGGTTCGGGTGACCGCCTTCCGGGGAAGATCAGACATGCGCCCCTCCAAGTCCCAGACAGCCACGCCTTCTCAGGCGGTTACCCGGCCATTGTTGCGTGCCGCTCCCCGGCTGCGGTGAGCCGATCCCCCTTAACGTCCTTCTTGGCGTCCGCACCCGCCCCGCACGGACAGGCGGGATGCGGCCAAACCGGACGCGCGTGCCAGTCGAATCCCGGGATGGACGCCTCCCAACGGACTCCTGAAGCGGCCATGGACGTCCCGTCCAGGAAGGCGAGCGCATGCCCCGCGACCAGCCCGGCGACCGAGGTCGACAGGGCGAGGTCACACGCGGGCACGGGCCGCGCACGCCCCGAGCGCCACTGCGCCAGCATGCGGCCCCACGTGGGATCGCGGTCCGCCCGCTGGCGGAAGAGGCAGCCCGCGCAGGCGGTCGCGCCGGGCAGGACCAAGGGGCCGACCACTCCCGTGCCTTCGACCACACCGGCGTAAAGGTGAGGTGTGCCGGCCGAGAGAAGGCCCTCGGCGTGGAGCGGATCGGGGGCGTAGGCGTCCAAGCCGTCACGTGGGGCGATGATCACGAGCGACAGTCCGGCCTGGCCCTCGGCCGCCGGGGCCTGCCAGGCCGCCAGTGGTGCGGCCTGTGACCCGGGCGACGCGGGGCGGTTCGCGCGGGGTGGCCGGTCCGGCGCCGACTGCCGCACGAGCCGACGCGCGGTCGTGTCCCGGCGCTCTCCGATCGCCTCCGCCGGCAGCCCGCCGGGCGCGACGTCCCACGGCTCCACATGCCGCCGTCAGCACCTCGACCGGCCACCCGGCTCCGCGAGACCGACGGCCACCAC